>DASWIU010000245.1:0-7495 GCA_036397515.1 Desulfurivibrionaceae bacterium
CCTCGGCAAAAAGCGAGCCGACCTTGTCCGCCGGCTGGTCGTTTACCAGCACCTGGCCGGCGGCAATAAGGGCTTGGGCCTTCTGGAGGGTGGGGGCCAGCCCTTGCTGGAGCAGGAGCTGGTCGAGGCGGATTTTCATGGCTTGGCGCGGGTTAGGCTTTGGCAGCGTCGGTCTTGCGGATCATCTCGCAGAGTTCGTCGGCCATGGCGTTGATCAGGGCGGCGTCCTTGCCCTCCACCATGACCCGGATAACCGGTTCGGTCCCCGAGGGGCGGACCAGGATGCGGCCGTCCGCGCCCAGTTGCTTTTCCAGCTCCTTGATTTTTTTGCTGAAGCCGGGGATGGTGCTGGGGTTGATTTTTTCGGCGGTGCGGACGTTCTTGAGCACCTGGGGAAAGCTTTCCATGATGGTGGCCAGCTCCGACAGGGGCTTGTGCTTTTTGATCATCACCGCCAGCAGCTGGAGCGCGGCGAGGATGCCGTCGCCGGTGGTGTTGTGCTCCAAAAACACCAGGTGTCCCGACTGCTCGCCGCCGAAATTGTAGCCGGACTTGCGCATCTCCTCCACCACGTAGCGGTCGCCGACCTGGGTGCGAACCATGGCGCCGCCCAACCGCTGCATGGCAACCTCCAGGCCGAGATTGCTCATCACCGTGGCGACCAGGGTTTTTTTCCTGAGCTTTTTGCGGCTGAGCAGGTCGGCGGCGCAGATGGCCATGATGTGGTCGCCGTCCACGATGTTGCCGTGTTCGTCCGCCACGATGATCCGGTCGCCGTCGCCGTCCAGGGCGATGCCGATGTCCGCCCCCAGTTCCCGCACCTTGGCGGCCATGTGTTCCGGGTGCAGGGCGCCGCAATCGCGGTTGATGTTGGTGCCGTCCGGCTCCGCCGAGAGGGTGGTGACCGTGGCCCCCAGCTCCTCGAAAACATGGGGGGCAACCCCGTAGGTGGCGCCGTTGGCGCAGTCCAGCACGATATGGAAGGCGTCCAGGGTGTATTCCTGGGGGAAGGTATTTTTTAACGAGACGATGTAGCGGCCCTTGGCATCGTCAAGCCGGGTGGCGCGGCCCACCTCCTCGGCCACCGGCCGCAGGGCCGAGATCTGCTCGGAGAAGACCAGCTTCTCGATCTCCAGCTCCAGGTCGTCCTGAAGTTTGAAGCCGTTTCTGGCAAAGATTTTGATGCCGTTGTCCTGGAAGGGGTTGTGGGAGGCGGAGATTACCACCCCGGCATCGGCCCGCATGCTGGTGGTGATGAAGGCGATGCCCGGCGTGGGCAGCGGCCCGACCAGGAGGACGTCCACCCCCATGGAGCAGATCCCGGCCGCCAGGGCGTTTTCGATCATGTAGCAGGAAAGGCGGGTATCCTTGCCGATGACGATCCGGTGGCCGCGCCGCATGTCCTTGACCAGAAAGGCGAGGGCCCGGCCGATCTGCATGGCGATTTCGGTGGTCATGGGGTAGGTGTTCGCCACCCCCCGGACCCCATCGGTGCCGAACAATTTTTTCATGATTGTTTCCCGCGGCTCGAAAAAACAGAACCGGTAGATGAATCTTTTGCGGCTGGCCCCTGGGTCCGCCTGTTGCCGGGGGGAAAGAGCACGCTCATGACCTGGGTCATTTGCCAGGGCCCTTGCCGATTCTGACGGTGACGGTGGGCGGGAGTGCCTCGATGATTTTTACCTGCTCCGGGGCCGTGATTTTAACCGGGAGCCTGTGGACCCCGACCGGCAGCCCTTCGGTCGAGACCGTGGCCTCGAAAAGCCTGGTCTGGTTGCCTTTGCTGCTCAGGGGCAGCAGGGCGCGGATATCGATGGTGCTGGGCTCGACGGTTACTTTTGTTGCGGAATCGGGGTCGGCGACGTGGATGGGGACATCCGCGATGGTTCTTTCCATGGTTTTTTCGCGGATCACCACATTGGCGGTGACCACGGTCTCGCCCATGAGTTCGAGAAGCGCGGGGCGCAGCTCCAGGGGAACCTGGATGGCGGTCGGTTCTTTCAACCCGCTGATGTCGATGGGCTTTGCCCTCAGGAGCTTTTCTTGTCCGACAACCGCCTTGGGGCCGGAAATTTTGATGAGCGGGGGTTCGAAGACCACTCCCGCCAGTTCGTGGCCAGCGGCCGGCTCGCCTGTTGTTCTGGCCTGAACCGGCAGTTCCTTTTCGATCAGCTCGTCAATGAGCAGGGTAATGTGCGTAGGCTGGATGCGGGAAACGGTGACACCCCGCGGAAACTGGATCGTCTCGGGTTCGTTGCGGATGACAATGGTGCCGGGGGCGGCCTTGGCCAGGTTGATGGTTCTGGTGATCCGCTGGCGGTTGAGGCCGCTGATCAGGCCGCGGGGGCCGCTGACCGTGGCCTCCAGTTGTTTCTTGAACTGGTTGGCGATGACCAGTTCCCTGGGCAGATTGACGATTTCCACCGGAATGTAGACCGTGGTGTCAATCTTGTCCTCGCCCACCACGAAATACCAGAGCAGGATGGCGAAGATCAGGGAAATGAGTTTCAGCCCCCAATTGTTCGGCCAGTTGAGGAGGTTGGGGGTGGGCATCCGCCGGATTATTTGTTTAGCCAGTTTTTCCATAACAGGGGGGTCGTATTTTCCTTGGGAACAAAGATTGCGTCCAGTCGGCTTCTGAGGGCGTTTTCGTCGAGATCGGAGGTCATGGCCCCGTGCTGGACAAGGGATATCTTCTGGGTCTCTTCCGAGATCACGATGATCACCGCGTCTGTTTCCTCGGAAAGACCGATGGCTGCCCGATGGCGGGTGCCAAGCTGTTTGCTGATGTAGGGGTTGCGGGTAAGGGGGAGCAGGGCCCCGGCCGAACGGATCCGGCCTTTATGGATGATCACCGCTCCGTCATGGAGGGGGGCGGTGGTCTGGAAAATGCTGACCAACAGCTGCCTGCTGACGATGGCGTCCAGGCTGTGGGCGGACTCGATGTAGTCGTTGAGGCCGGTTTCCCGTTCGATGACGATGAGGCCGCCGATCTTGCGCTGGGCCATTTGCTGTGCCGCCCGAACAATTTCGAGCAGAATATGCACCATGTCTTCCTGGGGTTTGGAAAAGGTGGTTTGCCCGACCTGGGTGAGGGCTCGCCGGATATCCCGCTGGAAGATGATAATGATGATCAGGAAGATGGAGCTTAAAAAAGTTCCCAGTAGCCAGTAGAGGGTCAGGAATTCGAGCTCCCGGGCGGCAAAATAGAGTGAGATGAGCACAACGATGCCGGCCAGCATCTGGACGGCGCGGGTTCCCCGGATCAGCAGCATGATTCGATAGATGATGAACGAAACGATCATGATATCGAAGATGTCTTGCCAGCGGAGTGACTGTGCGAATTCGAGCATCGGGTCCGGGTTCCGTCAATAAAAAAGATGGGGATGAAAGCGTTGCAAATATCTACATCTGTAAAGTAAACGAAAAGCAGGGCGCCAGGCAAGGGGCATGAATGATTTTTTTTAAAAAAATTGAGGAGATCGGTAATGTGTCGTAAAAGAAAAGGTGTTTTTTACAAAGGGCTCCTCGCGCGCTCCTGAAAAATATCGAAATGGGCAACCCAGTTGTTGCTTGACAAGGCGGGGGAATTGATTTATCTTCACAAAATTTTCCAGCATATTTCTGTCGGTGTTGTCGGAGAACGGCGGCCGGGCAGAAAACCTGCCAACCGTTAAACGACGTGGGCAGAGTGTCTTGAATCAATCAACAATACAGGAAACAGGAGTTGAGAATTGGCTAATCATAAGTCCGCCGAGAAAAGGAATCGTCAGAATCAGTTGCAACGGCTTCGCAACCGCTCCAACAAGAGCAAGATGAAGGGCGTTGTGAAGAAGGTCCTTGAGGCCGTTGAGCTGAAAGCCGGAGATCAGGCCCAGGAAGCACTGAAGTTGGCGATCCCGATTATTGAGAAAACAGCGGTGAAAGGTTCCATTCACAAAAAGAATGCCTCCCGCAAGGTTTCCCGTTTGACCAAGCGGGTAAACGCTTTGTTGGCCGCGGTGTAATAAGGCTCTTCCGATTGGCCTGGTTGTGCCTCTTCCGCCGTGCGCAGGGATCACTGTTATTATGAAGAGTGTTTCGCTGTGATCGAAAAATAAAAAGCCATGGGACGCTTGTGTTCCATGGCTTTTTTTGTAACTATTTAGCCCCAATTAAGATGAAAGCCGGGTATATTTCCTGGAGCGGTAACTATACCGCGGTGAACCGGCCCATGACGAAGCAGGTATGGTGCGGCTGGATAGTTCCCTTTTTTTATTTGAGCTGAGGACCCATTATGTTCCGACCTTCCTTGCAGGAGTTTGAACACCTGGCAATCGATGCCGGGCTGGTGCCGATCTATCGGGAAATCGTCGCCGACCTCGACACGCCGCTGACCATCTTTGCCAAGGTGGCGGGCGGGGAGTCGCATGCCTTTCTCTTTGAAAGCTTGGAGGGCGGCGAGAAATGGGGCCGTTATTCCTTTATCGGGTTTGACCCCATCGTTACCTTTGCCAGCCGCGGCACCCGGATCACCATCAGCCGGGAGGGAGCGGTGGATGAGCAGGAGGGCGACCCGCTGGCGGCCCTGCAACAGCTGCTGAAATCCTTTAATGCCTGTAATTCGGAGATGGCTTGCGATCCGGAGTTATTGCCGCGTTTTTTCGGCGGGGCGGTCGGGTTTCTGGGGTATGACATGGTCCGCTTCATGGAGCGGCTGCCCGAGAGCAACCCGCCCCTGGCCCAATTTCCGGAGTGCGCCTTCATGGTGCCCAGGACTGTCCTGATCTACGACAACCTCAGGCAGCTGCTCACCGTGGTCAATCTGGTGCAGACCTCTGGGACTGGGCCTGGGCTTGGGATTGAAGCGCTGGATCTTCCGGCCTTGTACGCCAAAGCGCAGGCCGAGATCGAGGAGGTCGTCCTGCGCCTGCAGGCGCCCATGCCGACGGAGTATCTCGGCGGTGCCGGCAAGAAGGCCGCCAAGCCCCACGCCTTCACCTCCAACATGAGCGAGGAGGCCTTCGAGAAGATGGTGGAGTCGGCCAAGGAGTATATCCAGGCCGGGGATGTCATCCAGGTTGTCTTGTCGCAACGGTTTCATACCAAAACAGAACTGGCGCCCTTCAAGCTCTACCGCGCCCTGCGCCATATCAACCCCAGCCCCTATCTTTTTTATCTCAAGCTCGGGGATCTGGTCCAGATCGGTTCTTCCCCGGAGATTCTGGTCCGCCTGGAACAGGGCAATATCGAGCTGCGTCCCATTGCCGGGACGAGAAAGCGCGGGAAAACCCCGGCAGAGGACGTGGCCCTGGAACAGGAGCTGCTGGCCGACCCCAAGGAGCGGGCCGAACATCTGATGCTCGTCGATCTGGGCCGCAACGATGTGGGCCGGGTTGCCCAATATGGTACGGTGGAGGTCCGGGATCTGCTGGTGGTCGAGCGTTACAGCCATGTCATGCATCTGGTTTCCGGGGTGCATGGGACCCTGGCTCCTGGCAAGGATCAGTTCGACGTCCTGCGCGCCTGTTTCCCCGCGGGCACGGTGAGCGGCGCCCCGAAGATCCGGGCCATGGAAATCATCGAAGAGCTTGAACCCGAGCGACGCGGGCCTTATGCCGGTTCGATCGGCTATTTCGGCTTTTCCGGGAATATGGATTTTTGCATCACCATCCGGACTTTTGTCATGCAGGGAGATGATCTTTGGGTGCAGGCCGGCGCGGGGATTGTCGCCGATTCGGTGCCCACCCTGGAGTATCAGGAAACCATCAGCAAATCCATGGGGCTGCGGCGGGCGGTGGAGCTGGCGGAGAAAGAGTTTTGATGGCGTCGGAAAAAGCCCGATCTGCTGCGTTGCGGCGCACTTTTGCGAGTCAATCAGTTTTAGGCAGCCGGCTTTGCCCCGGCGGCACGCGAGAAAGAATATGATCGTTATCATCGACAACTACGACTCCTTTACCTACAACATCGTCCAGACCCTCGGGGGGATGGGCGCCGAAATGAAGATCTTCCGTAACGACGAGGTGGATATTCCCTTCATCGCCTCTCTTGCCCCCGACCGGCTGCTGATCTCGCCCGGCCCCTGTTCTCCGGCCCAGGCGGGCATCTCCATCGAGGCGATTCGTTTTTTCAGCGAAAAGATTCCGGTGCTGGGGGTCTGTCTGGGGCATCAATCCCTTGGCGAGGCCTTTGGCGGACAAACCGTGCGGGCCGGGCGGCTCATGCACGGCAAGACAAGCCCCATCAGCCACGACGGGCTGGGGATTTTTACCGGCCTGCCCAACCCCTTCGAGGCCATGCGCTACCATTCCCTGGTGGTGCAGGAATCGGACCTGCCCGCTTGTCTGATGGTGACGGCGCGTTCCGACCAGGGCGAGCTCATGGGGCTCAGGCACCGGAGTCTGCCGGTGGAAGGGGTGCAATTCCATCCCGAATCCATCATGACCCCGGCCGGGGTTCGGTTGCTGAAAAATTTCCTTGATCCGGCCTATCCGGAGATCCTCGCCAAGCAGCGCCGGGAGATGGTCGCATGATGAAAGCGGCCATTGCCAAGGTGGTGGCGGGCGCCGACCTGAGCGAAGCGGAGATGGTCGGGGTGATGGAGACCATCATGGACGGCGAAGCCACCCAGGCCCAGATCGGCGCCTTTATCACCGCCCTGCGGATCAAGGGCGAAACCGTGGATGAAATCACCGGCGCGGCCAAGGTGATGCGGGCCAAGGCCACCAAGGTGCAGGCGGTTGCTGAGGGCGAGATTCTTGTCGATACTTGCGGCACCGGGGGCGACGCCTCCGGCACCTTCAATGTCTCCACCACCACCGCCTTTGTCGTGGCCGGAGCCGGAGTTCCGGTGGCCAAGCACGGCAACCGTTCCGTTTCCAGCCATTGCGGCAGCGCCGATGTGCTGGAGGCCCTGGGCGTGGACCTGAGCCTGAACCCGGAGCAGATCGGCCAATGCATCCGGGAGATCGGCATCGGCTTCATGTTTGCCCCTGCCCTGCACGGGGCGATGCAGCATGCCATCGGCCCGCGCCGCGAGATCGGGATCCGAACGATCTTCAATATCCTTGGCCCTCTGACCAACCCGGCCGGGGCCAATGTTCAGGTGATGGGGGTGTACGATCCCTCCCTCACCGAAACCTTGGCTCGGGTGCTGGGCAGGCTCGGCACCCGGCGCGCCCTGGTGGTGTGCGGCGAGGGCAATCTGGACGAGATCACCATTACCGGCGCGACCCGGGTGTCCGACTGGGCCAACGGCGCATTGACAACCTACAGCATCCATCCCTCGGAGCTGGGCATGGCCACGGCCGGCCTGGCGGAAATCCAAGGCGGTAGAACCGCGGCCGAGGCGGCGGCGCAGCTGCGTTTGGTGCTGAGCGGCGCGGCCGGGCCCTGTCTGGATATGGTCCTGCTCAATGCCGGCGCCGCCCTGATGGCGGCCGGACGCAGCGACGACCTTGCCTCCGGCGTGGCCCTGGCCCGCGAGGTGGTGGCCAGCGGCGCGGCGCTCAACAAG
>DASWIU010000246.1:0-5621 GCA_036397515.1 Desulfurivibrionaceae bacterium
AAAATATTGGGACGGGAATCTCTTCCCGGAGCTGACCTCGCCAACCTAGCACGGTGTCCACCACCTTGCAAATTGATTTTTTCGGAACTGCCCGGCAGCACCGCATCTGCTTTGTCATCGGCCTGCTCGTGTGCAGGAGCACACTTCGCAGGCCTCTTTGTCGGACACTGCTGCCGACAATTGACACGCGCATCTGCGGCACTGCTGAGCAGTTCCGGCTCTGGAGTATCTTTAGTTTTTTGCCTTGGCTGAATAGTTGCTTCTTTTCTTCAACGCCAAGACAACAAACGAACCGCCCTCCCCCGAACCCCGCTGAAAAGCCCTTGGCAGACCTTGGGGGTTGACGATTTTCCCGAAAAGTTCCATATTCCCTCACCATGTCTGTAACCACGCCCACCGAAACCGCAGCCGATTGCCCGGAGCTACATCTTGCCTGTCTCTTTTGCGGGGGCGAGGCATTGCTGTCCGGACGCTGACACAACGCCAAGGTACTCTGCACGGGGTGCGGAATGGAATCTTCGGTGGAACCTTATCGGGAACAGATCGAACAGTGGCGGGAGGATATCTACCGCTGCCTGGACCGCGGAGAGAAACCATAGGCGGAGCTGGCAGGGCAGACGAATTGGGGGAGAACTGAATTTGAGCTATTGCTTCGGTGGTTCAACATCTAAACCGTCATTCCCGCGAAGGCGGGAATCCAGAGGGGTGGATGCCCGACGAAAGCATTCGGGCATGACGTAATTAATCGCCGGGTCAATAAAGAAGAGCGGGAAAGGTCAGATTTTATAACGCTGGTAGATCTCCAGCCTTACCGGGCAATCACAGGTATGCAGGCTGCCGTATTGTTTCTTATAAGGACACGCGGCATCCCCGTGGCCGACGAAATAAAAATTGTTCCCGTCAATGGGGAAAGCCGGCCGGCAATAGGTATGCTCCTCACGGCAGGCATAGGCCCTTTGGCACAGCGGGGCCTGGGTGTTTTTCTTGTCGATCATGGAAATTTTCCTGCCATAGGGATTATAAAAGTTTCGAACCCTATCATATAGCAGGCACAAAAGACAATACGGAAAAAATACGGGGCCGGGCGAATCTATTCCTTGCGGGCAGGGCTGAAGGTTTCCATATCCTGCATAAACTTTTCGTAACAGTCCGGGCAATAGCCGTGCGACAGTTTTAATCCTGCCTCCTTGCGCATGTATTCATCAATGCTCAGCCAATCCCCGCTGCCAGGCTCTTGCCCTTTATCGTTGCGAATTTTTTTACACACCGAGCAGATGGGCAAAATATCCTCATACACCTTCAGCCGTTTTTTCAGCTCCTGCTTTTCCAGGCAATTTTTGAGACGCAAGGCCAGGTCCTCATAGGCATAGGGCTTGAGCAGATAATCATCAGCCCCGCTCCGCAAGGCCTCAATGGCGGAAGAGATATCGCCGAATCCGGTGAGGATGATCACCCCGATGTCGGGGCTCCTCGCCTTTACTCCCTTAAGTACTTCTATGCCGGAAATCCCTTCCATGCGCAGGTCCGTCAAGACCAGATCGTAATAACGCTCCTGCAAGACGGCAAGGGCTGTTTCCCCGTCGGCGACCGCGGTGGCGCCGTAGCCGATTTCCTCGATATCCCGGCGCAGGGTGCGGCGGATGATATCTTCATCGTCGACCAACAGGATATTCTTGCGCCACCGTACCGCTTCCGCCATCATGCCCGTCCCTCCACCGGCAAAAGAACCGTAAAGGTGGAGCCAAGGCCGGGGGTGCTCTCCACCTCAATGGTTCCGCCATGCCTGGTCACGATGCCGTAGCTCACCGACAGGCCAAGCCCCGTGCCCTTGGCCGCTGATTTTGTGGAAAAAAACGGCTCGAAAATCCGCTCCTGATCCTCCGGGGAAATCCCGTGGCCGCTGTCTTGAAACCGCACCGCGACATATCCCGGCCTCACCTCCGTCCGCACCGTTATGGCGCCGGTCTCCCCGGTAATCGCTTCCTCGGCGTTGGTGAGCAGATTGAGAAAAACCTGCTTGAGCTGGTCCTCCACCGCCTGGATTCCCGGCAATGACGGGGCAAAATCCCTGGCCAGGGAAATCTTTTTATTCTGCAGATTCTTTCGGCAGAGCAGCAGAATATCCTCCAGGGCGGCATGCACATCCACCCGGGTTTCCATCCCTGTGGTCGGACGATTAAAACTTTGCAGATCCTTGGTAAGCCTGGCAATACGCCCGCACTCCCCGATGGCAAGGTCAACCATCTGGAGATCCTCGCCCCCCAAAATGGCCCGCCGCTTCAAACCATCCAACACATTGCGGATGCCGCAGATCGGATTATTGAATTCATGGGCGATGGAGGCGGCCAGCTTGCCCACCGCGCTCAATTTTTCCGAATGCAGCAGCTGCCGGTGAATCTTTTCCACCTCCGTGGTGCGCTGGCTGACCCGTTGCTCCAGCAGTTCCCGCACCTCCCGTTCCCGGGCCTCCTCGCTCTTCCGGCCCGTGATATCCGTGGCTATGCTGAGCTTGGCCCAAACATTCCCCATCCACTTGATGGCCCGGTCATGGTGCTCATACCAGCATCCGGTCACGGTGTTCCGATGTTCCCAGACATACACCTCGCTCCGGCCTCGCTTGGCGGTATTGATGGCCATTACCTTCTCATTGCTGCAGAACGCACAGGGGCCATCCTGCCCGCACTGCAAAATCGCCCAGCATATCCGGCCGGCGCCTTCCCCGAAAACCTCCCGGGCATGGCGATTCATAAAAAGAATCTCATGACTGGACATGCTGACCACGTAAATAATCGCATCCAGGCTGTCGAGCACGGTGAGCAGACGCCGGTGCGCCCTGTCCAGATTCTTTTCAGCCTTGGTCCGTTCGGCGATTTCCTTGTGCAACTGCCCGTTGGCCATGGTCAGACTCATGGTCCGTTCCTCAACCAACCGGGAGAGATGTTCGCCATACTCCCGCACCCGCGCTTCATCCTCCTTGCGCTTGGTGATATCACAAACCAGGGCAAGCATCGTCCCTTCCTCATCCTCCGGAATGGAAAGGAAATTGAGCATCAGCCGTTTTTCGCCGAGAAGAATTTCCTCATCCTCCCCCGCGTACGCTGGCTGCCGGTCGAGCGTTTCGGCAAGAAGGCGCACGGCCGAGGCATACGGCTCCGCAAAAAGGCCGAAAAAGTTCACACCCAGAAGTTTCTCCTCGGGCTGGCCGAACAGGGCGATGGCGCTGGCATTCACATAGATGATTTTCTGCTCGCGGGTAAAACGGATCACCCCTTCGGACATGTGATCAAGAACCAGCTCAAGATGTCTTTGCGAGCTGAGCAGCTCCTTGGTGATTTCCCGCTGACAGATGCCTTCCAGCCCGAGAATCCGAGGCTCCCACTCGCGGGTTGCCCGCTTGTCGGAATCGGCGATGAGCTCCTGGACATGGAGAAAGATGTTCTTGAACGACCCCTTGGCAATGCAGGCATCGGCGCCGTAGGAAAGAAAATCCTTTTCGCCTTCGCTGACAATGGCGGAAAGGATTACGATAAACGCCTCGCGCAGGTGGGGCATGCCGCGGACAATGCGGCACAGCTTGTCCCCGCTGATGTTGGGCATGACCAGGTCGATAAACATGATCTCCGGGACAAACCCTTCCAGGACATCGAGGGCCGAAAGACCGTCCTGGGCCACGCGCACCTCATGCCCGTCCTTCTCCAGAAAGCTGGAGATAAGTTCGAGGATGAGCGGATGGTTGTCCACCACCAGGATTTTTTTGGGCATGGGCGGCTTCCCTCTGTGACAAACGCCGGAGAGCGGTCTTTCCTCTCTGGAAAAACAAGGGGCTGAAGAACGTCTTTATTGTATCGCAGATTCCAAAATAAAGTGCAACTCCCCGGACCTCACTGCTCCCCGGAGGCGGCAAAAACCGGAGCAGCCCGTTCGCTGATCCCCCTCCGGAGCACCTCCTTGTTGTAGGCGGCAATGGCCTCGCGCCGCTTGAGCATCCCCACCACCCAGCGGTTGTCCTCGGCCTCCACCACCGGAATCTCTTCCAGCCCCTTGGCATCAAAAAGGGCCATGGCGGTGTGGAGATTGTCTTCCGGGGTGAGCACCACGACCTTGCGGGTGCAGATGTTCCCCACCCGGGCGGAGAGCCGCAGCTCCTCGTCATGCAAAATGCTTTTCACGTCCTGCAGGGAGACGACCCCGGTCATGCGGCCGCTGTCATCAACCACCGGAAAATAGAAGCTGTCCCTGGCCATGCTGAAGATGGTCAGCAGCTGATCCACATTGGCCTGCTCGCTGACAAAATCCACATCCTCGCTGATAACCCTGCCGACCTTGATGGATTTCATCACCGAAATCTCCCTCCCTTCATGGAGATCGATGCCGTCGCGGCTGAAATCCACGGTGTCGATGGAATCCGGGTTCAGCCGGGCGGCCACCACCGTGCCGATGATACTTGCCAGCATGATGGGCACGATGATGAGATAATTGCCGGTCATCTCAAAGAGCAAAAAAATGGCGGTAAGGGGCGCATGGGTGGCGGCGGCAAGAAAAGCGCCGATCCCTACGGCGGCGTAAGCGCCGGGATTGGCGGTATACTGGGGCAACAGGCTATGGGCCACGGAACCGAAGGCGCCGCCGGTCACGGCGCCGATGAAGAGCGCCGGGGCAAACACCCCGCCCGCGCCGCCGGAGCCCAAGGTAATGGCGGTTGCCGCGATCTTGAAAAAGACCAGCGCCGCCATCACCCAGAGCACGCCGTGGCCGGCCAGCACCTCTTCCATATACTGGTATCCGTCGCCCATGACCTGGGGAAAACCCATGGCCAGCACGCCGAGAGCCAGGGCGCCGAGCAGGGGCTTGAGCTGCGCGGGCAGGCGAAGCGCGGCAAAACGGTCGCGGATCGTATAGAACACATAAATATGCAAGACCGCCACCAACCCCATGACCACGCCCATCAACGAATAGAGCGGGATCTCGACCAGGGAATTGACCATCTCGTAGGCCGGGATGGGGAAGGCGGGAGAGGCGCCATAGTACCAACGGGAGACCACGGTGGCCATGGCCGAGGAGACCACCAGGGCGGCGAAGGAGCCGATTTCGTAGGTGCCCAGCAAAACGATCTCGGCGGCGAAAAAGACCCCGGCAATGGGGGCGTTGAACATGGCCGCCACCCCGCCGGCACAACCGGCGGCGATAAACACCTTCATCCGGCTGCCGGAAACCCGGAAAAACTGCCCGATCTGCGAGCCCACCGCCCCGCCCACCTGGGCAATGGGCCCCTCAACCCCGGCGGAGCCGCCGGTGCCGATGGTCAGGGCGCAGGAAAGGATCTTCAGAAAGATGGTGCGAAAGCGAATGATCCCGCCCTCCAGGTTGACCTGGCGCAGGAATTTCGGGAAGCCGTAGCCGTTGACCTCGCCAGGGAAAAGCAGGGAAAGGGGGATGAGCAACACCATGCCGCAGAGGGGAATCAAGGGCAGGAGCAGGAGATGCAGCCCCCCCTGGGCCAGACCGAGAAACGCGGAGCCGCCAACAAAGAGAGAATCGTGGACCAGATCAACGGTGGCGCGAAAAAGAATATTCGCCGCCCCGGCCATCAGGCCGATACAGGCGGCAATGGCGATCACCCG
>DASWIU010000247.1:0-2252 GCA_036397515.1 Desulfurivibrionaceae bacterium
TCCCTGCTCTACGCCTTCACCGAAAACTTCATCCTGCCCATGTCCCACGACGAGGTGGTGCACGGCAAACGCTCCCTGCTCTTCAAGATGCCCGGCGACATGTGGCAGAAATTCGCCAACCTGCGCTTGCTCTTCTTCTTCCTCTGGACCCATCCGGGCAAGAAGCTCCTGTTCATGGGGGCGGAATTCGGCCAGATCTCCGAGTGGTACTGCAAGGTGAGCCTGGACTGGCATCTGACCGAGCAAAACACCATGCACCAGCAGCTGCAGAAATTCGTCCAGCAGTTGAACGCGGTCTATAAGGAGACCCGCCCGCTCTGGGAGATTGATTTTTCCTTTGACGGCTTCCGCTGGATGGATTTCAAGGATGTGGACAACAGCATCATCGCCTTCTGCCGCCAGGGTAAAAAGGCAAAAGACCATGTGGTCTGCCTGCTCAACTTCACCCCCCAGGTTCTGCATGACTACAAACTCGGGGTGCCTGCCGCGGGCTGGTACCAGGAGGTCCTCTCCACCGACACCACCGAGTTCGGCGGCAGCAATGTCTACAACCCGGATCGCAAGCAGGCCATAGCCGAACCCTTTGGCGAGGCCCCTTTCCATATCCTGGTCTCGGTTCCGCCCCTTGGCGGCATCATGGTAAAACCGGTATAAAGGAGGACATTATGGGCGGCGACCGCAGATTGCCGGGCGGCAGCGACAAGGTAAAAAAAGCCCTGCTCTGGATGAGCGACGAGCTTTTCAATAGTCCGCAGAAAAAACGGGCCACGGTGCTCCGGGAAGCGGAGATCCGCTTTGATCTCTCGCCTGCGGAATGTGAATTTCTGACGAAAAATTTTAGCGGAGCAGCTCCGGGTTCTTCCCGCTCCTGCTGAAAAAGATCAACCCGCAACAACAACCGAGGAGTACAGCAAAACCAAACAGCTATTGACAGAGAATCTCAAGAGAACGCCGCACCCGGCGCAAGGAGGGAGGCATGGAAAGTTCAACGGCAAAACGGA
The DNA here is from genome assembly GCA_036397515.1 of Desulfurivibrionaceae bacterium. Taxonomy (GTDB): domain Bacteria; phylum Desulfobacterota; class Desulfobulbia; order Desulfobulbales; family Desulfurivibrionaceae; genus Thiovibrio. The sequence goes on from DASWIU010000247.1 coordinate 1,002, forward strand.
GATATAACTTCCTTTTGGTTGATGACGATGAAGTGTTCTGCCAGACCTTTCTCCAACTCCTCGAAGAGGAAGGGGCGCCGATACAGTGCGAAACCTGTTCCGCCCCATTCATTGCCCTGAACAAGGCCAAACACGAAGATTTCGATGCAGTGGTGACGGACATCGGCATGCCTGGCATGACCGGCATAGAGTTGATCCATAAAATCCATGCGTACAAACCGGACCTGCCAACCATCCTGATCACCGGCCATCCGGACTTCACCTCCATCGATGCGGTGGACGCAGGAGCCTCCGATTTCATCCGCAAGCCCTTTGCCATGGATGAATTCTGTGCCCGCTTCAAGCGGATCATGCGGGATCACCAACTGCTTCTCCAGATACAGGATACGGTCCGCCGCGTGGAAAAGGTGGATCCCAACCGGCAAGAGGCCGCGGCCGAACAGCAGCTTCTCATCAAGGAGATAGAGTGGCTGCAGGGCATGCTGTCACCTGAGAGGTAAGCACCCCCCCTCGGCATCTCCCGGGGAGGTCAGCCAGCGCTGGAAACTTTCCGCCAACATCGGCCAGGCAAAAGAGCTGGTCAGCGCCTCTGCCCGATCCTCCGCCAGCCTGCCCGCCTCCATGGCCGCCAGCAATCGCCTGGCGAATTCCCCATTATGGTAGCGGAACTCCGGGGCAAAAAGCTCCCGATACGACAGGCGGTCCGGCACCAGGGGCCGACAGCCGGCGCGCACCGCCTCCAGAACCGCTATCCCGTAAAACTCGTGGTTGGCGGTGGAAACGACCACATCCCCCTGGCAGAGCAGCTTGCAATACTCCTGCCGGTCCGGCGCATAGCCGAAATGGACGATATGCCCGGCAAGCCTCTGGGCCGCATCAGCAAAGACCGGCGGCTGATTCCGGAAGGATTCTCCCAGCACGATCAGGCCAAAGGGAACCCCCTGCTCCGCAAACCCGTACAAGGTGTGGAAAAAGAGTTCCGGATTCTTGTCGTGCTCCCAGCGGTGGTTCCAGACCAGAACCGGCGCTCTGCCCGTCTGCCTCTCGGCCGGGCAGGAGTCGATTTCGCTGAAATCCAGGCCCGGATGGAGAATGGTCGCCTTGGCGCAGATCGCTTCCTCGTAGCCGACCAATGACATATCCGGCATCTTTGCCAGAAGCTCCTTACAGCCCGCCAGAAAAGAATCCAGATTATATTGCGAGTTGAAGGCAAGCCCGTCCGAGGCCAGGGCCGTGGTCAGGTTGGTCAGG
>DASWIU010000248.1:0-13223 GCA_036397515.1 Desulfurivibrionaceae bacterium
TTGCATGTGTTAAGCACGCCGCCAGCGTTCAATCTGAGCCAGGATCAAACTCTCCAGTTAAATATCTTAACAAGTCTTAAAGACCCGTTATTCTTCAACAGAGATTCTGATCTCTTTACTGCAATAAAAACTCCCGAAGCCGAAGCTCCGGTTTCTTGGGGCCCATCTTCTACTTTGCTCACTATTCAGTTTTCAATGATCGCTGCACCAGGGGTCTGACCCGAAGTCAGTCTTGGTCTCCTTCGTTGCGGAGAGCGGCAAATTAGTCGATCCGGTCCCCCACGTCAACCCTATTTTTTACTTTTTATTCACCACCCGCTAAAAAGCACAGTAATCCATTGAAATAAATTGGGTTTTTTCTTGTTGACCACCCCGCTCCGTTTGCAAATTCACACCAATGAACCATTTTCCGTGGTATATTTGTTCATATCCATATATAAGCAAAGGCCGATTGCCTTGGGAGGTGACCATGCACGAAGCGCTCTTTTACCTCAAGCCCGCTGACAGCCCGGGACATGTCCGCTGCCTGCTCTGCCGCCACCATTGCCTGATCGGGGAGGGCCGCCGGGGTATCTGCCAAGTCCGGGAAAATCGGGGCGGCACCCTCTACAGCCTCAACTACGGCCGCTTGATCAGCGAAAACATCGACCCCATAGAAAAGAAACCCCTCTTTCATCTGCTGCCCGGCTCCCTTTCCTATTCCATTGCCACGGTGGGCTGCAATTTCCGCTGCCAACACTGCCAGAATTACGGAATCTCCCAATATCCCCATACCCACGGCGGAGAGATTCCCGGCACCCTGCGCACCCCGGCAGAGGTGGTCGCGGCGGCGCAACAATCCGGTTGCCGGTCCATCAGCTACACCTATGTGGAGCCCACTATCTTCTGCGAATTCGCCCTCGACACCGCCAAGCTGGCCCAGGCTGCGGGGTTGAAAAATATCTTTGTCAGCAACGGCTACACCGGCCCGGAGGCCACCCGGGAACTGGCCCCGTATCTGGACGCCAACAATATCGACCTCAAGGCCTTCACCGACAAATTCTACAAGGAGGTCTGCGGCGCCCGGCTGCAGCCGGTTCTGGATACGATCCGGCTGATGAAGGAGCTGGGGGTCTGGGTGGAGGTCACCACCCTGGTGATTCCAGGCTGGAACGATTCGGACGGTGAGCTCACCGACATCGCCCGTTTCATCAAGAGCCTTTCCGCGGATATCCCCTGGCATGTCAGCCGGTTCTGGCCCACTTATAAGATGACCGACCGACCGCCCACTCCGCACGCCACCCTGGTCCGCGCCAGGGAGATCGGCCTAAACGAGGGGCTGCGCTATGTCTATGTCGGGAATATCCCCGGCGACAGTGGGGAAAACACCCTCTGCCCCAACTGCGGAAAACTGGTCATCGAGCGGGTCGGCTTCGCCATAAGGCAACAGCACCTGACCGGCGGAAAATGCCAACACTGCCAAGCCCCCCTCGCCGGCATTTTTTAGGAGCCGTTACGAAATAGTGAATTCGTTACGGCTCCTTATGCCGGGCATGACACCCACAACCCCATTATTGTTTTGCACGACGGCTTAGGAGCCGTTACGAAACAATGCGTTCGTTACGGCTCCTTATGCCGGGCACGGCATCCAGAGCCCTATTTTTGTTTTGCTCGACGGCTTAGGGGCCGTTATGAAATAGTGAATTCCTTACGGCTCCTTATGCCCAGGCCTGGCAGCCATAGCCTTATTTTTGCTTTGCACCACGGCCTAGGGGCCGCCACGAAATAATCAGTTCGTTACAGCTTGTTACGCCCTCTTGCAGCGGCTCACTCCCGTAATTCTTATTGACGAAAAAGCCGCGATCAGTTCTAATACTTTGATTTTTATTTGAGGTCTGCAATCGGCATATTTTCTCGCATACAAAGGGCCCCTTACTCCTTGCTATATACTCTGTATCAACTATTCGGCTGGCTCTTTTTCATCGCCGTTTTCCCTTTTGCCTGTGTATTCCTTGGTCTCTCGGGCAAACATCGCCAAGGCCTGAGGCAACGCTTCGGCCGGGTGGAAGACGTACAACTTGACGAAGACAAACCCGTCCGCATCTGGCTGCACGCCTCATCGGTCGGCGAAATCCAGGTCGCCAAGGCGTTGATTCCCGAGATCAAGCGGCAGTTGCCCGAGGCATCCATCGTTGTCTCCACCGGCAACCGGCACGGCATGGCCGTGGCGGCGCAACTCTTGCCGGAGGATGTCCCCTGTTTCTTTGCCCCGCTTGACCTCATCGGCATTGTCAACCGGACCTTGGAAACCATCCGGCCCACGATATATGTCTGCCTGGAAACCGAACTGTGGCCGAACATGATCCGGCAAGCCCAGCAGCACGGCGCCAAGCTGTTTTTGCTGAACGGACGTCTTTCGGAAAAATCGTTTGCCGGCTACCGAAAGATCAAGGGCTTTATGTCGGACCTGCTCTCCTGTTTCACCAAGATCTCCGTGATCCAGGGCGGCGACGCCAAGCGATTCAGGGCCTTGGGCGCGGACCCGGCCAGCATCCGGATTCTGGGCAACGCCAAGTACGACCAGTCAACCGCCCAGGCAGACCCGCATCCGGCAGAGCGTTATCGACGGATGCTGGATATCCATCGCCAGCAACCGGTGCTGGTTACCGGCAGCACCCATACCGGCGAGGAAGAGATGCTGATCGAGGTGTTTCGCGCCCTGCAGCAGAGGCTTCCTGATCTTGTCTGGGTGGTTGCCCCCCGGCATCTGAGACGGCTCACCGAGATCGAAAAGCTCTTCGCCGAGCAAGGGATCGCCACCATGCGGTTGCGCCAAGTCCAGGAGCAAGGCCGCGGCACCGAGGTGGTTCTGGTGGACACCATGGGGGAACTGGCCGGCCTCTATTCCATGGCCACCTATGTTTTTTGCGGCGGAAGCCTGGTGGAACGCGGCGGCCATAATGTGTTGGAGGCGGCAACCTGGGGAACCCCTGTTTTTTACGGGCCCCACATGGCTGATTTTTCCGACGCCAAGGCGCTGCTGGAGGCGGAAGGCGCCGGTTTTTGCGTAAAAACCCCCCGGGACCTCGCCAGCCGGCTGCTCTATTTCGTTGAAAGGCCGGAAGAATATGCCGTGGCGGGACGAAGCGCCCTGAAGGTCGCAGGCAGACAACAGGGTTCGGCCCAAAAACAGATCGCGCTCATTAAAGAGGATCTGCATTCCGTATCGCAATCGTCTTGCGCACATTCTACAACTTAAGAGACCAGGGAATTCCTATGAAAGCACTTATCGCCCTTGAAGACGGCACAATTTTTGAAGGGAAATCCTTCACCGGCTCAGGAGAAACCAGCGGCGAGATCGTCTTCAACACCGGAATGAGCGGCTACCAGGAAGTGCTCACCGACCCGTCCTACAAGGGGCAGATCGTCACCATGACCTACCCCCTCATCGGCAACTACGGCGTCAATGCCGAGGACATGGAATCGGACCGGGTCCAGGTCGAGGCGTTCCTGATCAAGGAATACAATGCCATCCCCAGCAACTACCGCGCCACCGGAACGCTGGCCGATTTTCTCAAGAAGGACAACATCCTCGGAATCGAGGGCATCGACACCCGGGCTCTTACCCGTCATATCCGGGTGGCCGGAGCCTTAAAGGGCATAGTCTCCACCGAGGATCTCGACCCCAAATCCCTGATCCAGAAGGCCAAGAACTCCCCCGGTCTTGTCGGCCGGGATCTGGTTCGGGAAGTGACCTGCGCCGAACCCTATGGCTGGCGCGACAACCGCCCCGTCCCCGGCAAAAATTTCAGTACAGCCGGACCCGGGAAATACAAGGTTGTGGTCTATGATTTCGGCCTGAAATACAATCAGCTGAGGCTCCTGGCCGAACGGAACTGCTCGGTGCAGGTTGTCCCCTGCACCGCCACGGCCGACGAGATCCTGGCCATGAAGCCGGACGGGGTTTTTCTTTCCAATGGCCCGGGCGATCCGGCCGCCATCCCGGGGATTGTCGACAATATCCGGGCCCTGTTCGGCAAAACGCCCATCTTCGGCATCTGCCTGGGCAACCAGCTGCTCGGCCTTGCCTACGGCGGCACCACCTACAAACTCAAGTTCGGCCACCGCGGCGTCAACCAGCCGGTCAAGGATCTCCTTACCGGCAAGGTGGAGATAACCTCGCAAAACCACGGCTTCTGCGTTGATTCAGCCACCCTGAACCCGGAAGAGATCGAGCTGACCCACATCAACCTCAACGACAGCAGCGTCGAAGGCATGCGGCACCGGAAATACCCGATCTTCTCGGTGCAGTACCATCCGGAAAACGCCCCGGGGCCGTATGATTCGCTCTATCTCTTTGACCGTTTCATCGAGTTGATGCAGCAACAATAATCAGGAAAACATGAGTGTTAACGGCGCTGGTTATTCCGTAACGGCTCCTCCATTGACATAACCACAAGCAGGTAAGAAAATCCGATGCCTAAAAGAACCGACATTAAAAAGATTCTGATTATCGGCTCCGGCCCCATCATCATCAGCCAGGCCTGCGAGTTCGACTATTCCGGCACCCAGGCGGTAAAGGCCCTGAAAGAGGAAGGCTACGAGGTCATCCTCATCAATTCCAATCCGGCCACCATCATGACCGATCCCGAGATCGCCGACCGGACCTACATCGAGCCCATCACCCCGGAGATGGTCGCCAAGATCATCGAGCGGGAGCGGCCGGATGCGCTTCTGCCCACCCTGGGCGGGCAAACCGCCCTCAACACCGCAATCAAGGTGGCGGAGCTGGGCGTGCTGGAAAAATACGGGGTGGAATTGCTCGGCGCCAATATCGCGGTGATCAAAAAAGCGGAAGGCCGCGACTCCTTCCGGGATGCCATGCGCAAAATCGGCCTCAAGGTGCCGGAAAGCGCCATCATCCACACCCTGGAAGAGACCAAGGGTGCCAGCGAGCAGATCGGCTTCCCCATCATTGTCCGCCCCAGCTTTACCCTGGGCGGCACCGGCGGCGGCATCGCCTACAACTCCCAGGAACTCGATGACTTCTGCAAGGCCGGTCTTGACCTGAGCATGAATTCCGAGGTCATGCTGGAGCGGAGCCTGCTGGGCTGGAAGGAGTATGAGCTTGAGGTAATGCGCGACAAGGCCGACAACGTGGTGATCATATGTTCCATCGAGAACGTTGACGCCATGGGAGTGCATACCGGAGACTCCATCACCGTGGCCCCGGCCCAGACCCTGACCGACCGCGAGTACCAGGAGATGCGCAATGCAGCCATCGCCATCATGCGGGAGATCGGGGTGGAAACCGGCGGCTCCAACGTTCAGTTTGCCGTGAACCCGAAAGACGGCGAGCTGATGATCATCGAGATGAACCCCCGGGTTTCCCGGAGTTCCGCCCTGGCCTCCAAGGCCACCGGCTTCCCCATTGCCAAGATCGCGGCCAAGCTGGCCGTGGGTTACACCCTGGACGAGCTCAAGAACGACATCACCCGGGAAACCATGGCGGCCTTTGAGCCGAGCATCGATTACTGCGTGGTCAAGATTCCCCGCTTCACCTTTGAAAAATTCCCCGAGGCCGACGACTTTCTCACCACGGCCATGAAGTCGGTGGGCGAGACCATGGCCATCGGCCGGACCTTTAAGGAGGCCTTCCAAAAAGGGATGCGCTCCCTGGAGATCGGGGTGAGCGGCTTTGGCGCCGACCCCAAATTCAACCTGGAGGCCATGGATCAGCAGGATCTGGAAAACGGCCTGCGCAAACCGAATTCCAAACGGTTCTTCCAGGTGTTCGAGGCGTTGCGCCGGGGCATGAGCGTTGAAAAGATCTACGAAATCTCCTTTATCGACCCCTGGTATTTGCACAACTTCAAACAGATCGTCGAGATGGAAGCCCGCATCCGGGAGAAGGGCTTTAACGGGCTGGACCATGACTTTTTGAAAGAGGTCAAACAGCTGGGCTACTCCGACCGCCAGCTCGCGTATCTCACCGGCACCTCGGAAGAGGATGTCTGGGAGCTGCGGGAAAAACTGGAGGTGCAGCCGGTGTACAAACTGGTCGATACCTGCGCCGCCGAATTCGAGGCCTACACCCCTTACTATTATTCCACCTACGAGGTGGAAGACGAGGCCCGCGAAACCACGGGCCCCAAGGTCATGATCCTTGGCGGCGGCCCCAACCGGATCGGCCAGGGCATCGAATTCGACTACTGCTGCGTCCATGCCGCCTTTGCCCTCAAGGAAATGGGCATTGAGTCGATCATGGTCAATTCCAACCCGGAAACGGTCTCCACCGACTACGACACCTCGGACAAGCTCTATTTTGAGCCGCTGACCCGGGAAGACGTGCTGCATATCATCAAGAAGGAAAAGCCCGACGGGGTCATCGTCCAGTTCGGCGGGCAAACCCCCCTGAATCTGGCCGTGCCCCTGGCCAAGGCCGGGGTGCCCATCCTCGGCACCTCTCCGGACTCCATCGACCGGGCGGAAGACCGCAAACGCTTCCAGCAGTTCCTGCACAAGCTGAACCTGCTGCAGCCGGAAAACGGCACGGCCCAGACCGCGGACGAAGCCCTGGTCATCGCCGCCAAGATCGGCTATCCCGTGGTGGTGCGCCCCTCCTACGTCCTGGGCGGCCGCGCCATGCGGATCGTTTATAATGAAAGGGACTTGGCCTCCTATATGAATTCGGCCATCGACGTCTCGCCCGACCGGCCCATCCTGATCGACAAATTCCTCAAGGATGCGATAGAGATCGACGTGGATGCCATCTCCGACGGGGAAAACACCATCATCGGCGGGATCATGCAGCACATCGAGGAAGCGGGCATCCATTCCGGCGATTCCGCCTGCGTGCTGCCGCCCCACTCCATCTCCAAGGAGATGATCGAGACCATCAAGAGCGCGACCCGGGCCATGGCCGCCGAGCTCAAGGTCAAGGGGCTGATGAACATCCAGTTTGCCGTCAAGGAGAACCTGCTCTACATCCTTGAGGTGAACCCGCGCGCCTCCCGGACCGTGCCCTTTGTCAGCAAGGCCACGGGCGTTCCCCTTGCCAAGCTGGCCACCATGGTCATGATGGGCAAGACCTTGCCGGAGCTGGGCCTCACCGAGGAAGTCGTGGTGGCGCACTATGCGGTCAAGGAAGCGGTCTTCCCCTTCGACCGCTTCGACAACGTGGACACCCTGCTGGGGCCGGAGATGAAATCCACCGGCGAGGTCATGGGCATGGATGTCTGCCTGGGCCTGGCCTTTGCCAAATCCCAGCTGGCCGCGGGCCAGAGGATCCCCACCGAAGGCAATGTGCTGTTGAGCGTACGGCACAGCGACAAACCCGCCATCGTGCCCATTGCCAAAAAACTGATCACCCTGGGCTTCAACATTCTCGCCACCCCCGGCACCGCCAGGATTCTTACCGAAAACGGGGTTGCCTGCACCAGTGTCCACAAGGTTTCCGAGGGCAGGCCGCATATCCTCGACAAGATCCAGGACAAGCAGATCCAGTGGATCGTCAACACCTCGCTCGGCACCAGAACCACGGAAGACGCCTATACCATCCGGCGGGCGGCCCTGAACTACCACCTGCCCTATACCACCACCATTGCCGGGGCCGAATCCATGGTCAAGGCCATCGGCACCATGCAGCAGGAATCCATGGAACCCAAGTCGGTGCAGGAATATTTCGAATAGCCGCCGGAATCAGGCTCGGGGATCGCGCAAAAAAAGAAAGTGCGCGCCGCCCCTCTGGACTTTATCCTGCGTCTGACTTATGGTGAGAGAACAAAAAAAGGGAAACTCTTCAGCCTGGGATGAAAACCGGGCTGAACAGTTACCAAATGCGCGACATGCTTCGCAGGATTTCCCCTGCGATGTGCACATAATGACGGAGGCTCTGCTTGAACAGTTTTTATAAAAATTTGTCCATGTGGCTGGTAATCGGCCTCACCATGATCCTGCTGTTCAACCTGTTCAACAAGCCGCAAACCTCCGTGGTGGAGATGAGCTACAGCGATTTTCTGACCAGCGTTGAATCCGGCCAGATCTCCTCGGTAAACATCCAGGCGGATGAGGTTACCGGCAAGGGCAGCGGCGGCAAGGACTTCAAGGTCGTCACCCCTCCGGCCGACTCGGAGCTGATCCCCATCCTGCGCAAGGCCAAGGTCAATATCCTGGTCAAGCAGAAGGAAGAGTCGCCCTGGTACGTCACCGTCCTGGTCTCCTGGTTCCCCATGCTCCTGCTCATCGGGGTCTGGATTTTCTTCATGCGCCAGATGCAGGGCGGCGGCGGCAAGGCCATGAGCTTCGGCAAAAGCCGGGCCCGCCTCCTGGACAAGGATCAGACCAAGGTCACTTTTGCCGATGTCGCGGGCATTGAAGAGGCCAAGGAAGAGCTTTCCGAGATCATCGATTTCCTGAAAGATCCCAAGAAATTTACCCGCTTGGGCGGCCGCATCCCCAAGGGCGTTCTGCTTGCCGGAGCCCCGGGCACCGGCAAAACCCTCCTGGCCAAGGCCGTTGCCGGCGAGGCCGAGGTGCCTTTCTATTCCATCAGCGGTTCCGATTTCGTCGAGATGTTTGTCGGGGTGGGTGCAAGCCGGGTGCGGGATCTCTTCATCCAGGGCAAGAAAAACGCCCCCTGCATCATCTTCATCGACGAAATCGACGCCGTGGGCCGTCACCGCGGCGCAGGCCTGGGCGGAGGCCATGATGAGCGGGAACAGACCCTGAACCAGCTGCTGGTCGAAATGGACGGCTTTGAATCCAACGAAGGGGTCATCATCATCTCGGCCACCAACCGTCCCGATGTGCTTGACCCGGCCCTGCTAAGGCCCGGCCGCTTTGACCGGCAGGTGGTGGTGCCGGTGCCGGACGTGAAGGGAAGGGAAAAAATCCTGGAAGTCCACGGCCAGAAAAAGGCCATTGCCGACGATATAAAATGGGAAGTAATCGCCCGGGGCACCCCCGGTTTTTCCGGGGCCGATCTGGAGAACATGGTGAACGAGGCCGCACTGCTTGCCGCCCGGGCCGATGCGGATAAAATCACCATGGTGCACATGGAACAGGCCAAGGATAAAGTGATGATGGGGGCCGAACGCCGCAGCATGATCATCACCGAAACGGAAAAGGAGATCACCGCCTACCACGAGGCAGGACACGCCCTGGTGGCCATGCTGCTCCCCGGTACCGATCCCATCCACAAGGTAACCATTATCCCCCGGGGCCGCGCCCTTGGCCTTACCCAGCAGCTGCCGGTGGATGAAAAACATACCTACGCCCGATCCTTCCTCCAGAACAATCTCTGCATCCTGCTCAGCGGCAGGGTGGCGGAAGAGCTGGTCTTTGGCGAGATCACCACCGGCAGCGGCAATGACATCGAACGCTGCACCCAGCTGGCGCGGAAAATGGTCTGCGAATGGGGCATGAGCGAGGAGATGGGCCCCCTGTCTTACGGCAAGAAGGAAGAACAGATCTTCCTGGGCCGGGAAATCGCCCAGCACCGTGATTACAGCGAATCAACCGCGGTCCGGATCGACGATGAGGTCAAACGCATCGTCTTGAAGGCCAACGACAATGTCCGCCAGCTGCTTTCGGAAAACATCGCGGTTTTGCGGGCCATTGCCCAGGCGCTCCTTGAAAAGGAAACCATCGGCTTGGCGGATATCGAGGCCCTCATGGGACGGGAAAGCACAACAGCGGCTCCGGCGGAGATTTTGGAGCAGCAATAACTCCGCCGGAGACCGATGCCCCTGCGCACACCTTCCAACAACCTGAGCCCTTTGGCGGTCCACCCGCCCAAAGGGCTCACGCATTTTCAGGCCGCCCCTTGCAGATCACAACCAAAAACAAAACCATAACTTTCGGGCCCCGCCCTCTGGTCATGGGCATTCTCAACGTCACCCCGGATTCTTTTTCCGATGGCGGCTGCTATACCCGGGAAGAATCCCTCTCCGCCCAGGTCAAGACCATGCTGGACAACGGGGCAGACCTCATTGACGTGGGGGGCGAATCCACCAGACCCTATGCCGAGCCGGTTTCGGAAGAGGAGGAACTGCGCCGGGTTCTTCCCGCCCTTGCCTGCATTCGGGCGCTCCATCGCAGCCTCCCGGTTTCCATCGATACGACCAAGGCGGAGGTGGCGCGCCAGGCCTTAACCGCGGGCGCGGATATCATCAATGATGTGAGCGGCTTGCGTTTCGATCCCGAAATGATCCGGATCGCCATTGCCCACGAGGCTCCGGTCATTCTCATGCATATGCGCAAAACTCCCAAAGACATGCAGGACGAACCGGTGTACGATGATGTTGTTCAAGAGATCACGGATTTTCTGGCGGAGCGGATATCCTGGGCAACAGAGCAGGGTCTTGACCGGCAGCGGATTATTGTTGACCCCGGCCTCGGGTTCGGCAAAACTGTAACGCATAACCTGACGATCCTCAAACATCTGCGGGCGTTTAAAAAACTGGGGTGCCCGCTCTTGGTCGGCCATTCCCGCAAGGGTTTCATCGGCAAGCTCCTTGGCCTGGAAACCCAGGACCGGGATCCGGCAACGGCCATGATTTCCTCCTATTGCGCCACGCAAGGGGCGGATATCTTACGCGTCCATGACGTGAAAAAAACGGCGCAGGCGGTTCGCCTGCATGAAGCCATACTCCAGGCGCCTTAACAGGAAACGACCCGTCCATGGATGATACCAAACCGGAACCCGCCGCAAACTCCTTCCAGCAAAAGCTGACCCGTTACCTCAAGTATAACGAGGAGCGCAAAGCCAAGGCGGTGCTTTTCAACCCCAACCAGGGCAATCTCCTGCTCAAGGTTGTCCCCTATCTGCTCCACAGCAACTACCCGGATCTCCCCGGCTTTGTCGATGATGCAAGCTGTCCGTACGGCATTCATCTCTTCAACCCGACGGAAGAATTCCCCCACGAACTCTTTCGCCGCTATTTCCCCAACTCGACGGCCATGCGGACCGACCGGCCGTCCCCCTTTACCGAGAAGCCCTGCATCCACTCCTTAAAAACCATCGGCAGTATCGGCACCATCGCTCAGTCGACGATTTCCGACTGCGATTACTGGGTCAGCATCCGCAAGGGAGAGCTTGGCGAAAAGGGGCTGGGGCTTTTACAGGAAAAATGCAAGGGGATCGAAGAGTGGGCGATGAAGCGGGGCTCGGAGGTCCATTTCTTCCTGGTGGACATTGACCAGACCAGGGAAAACAACTTCGAGGCGGAGACCGATGAGGAGTCGGCAGGCTCCGCCATCAAGCTGCTGCTCAAGGATGAGCTTTTCCGGACCCATATTCTGGTGGCCGGCAAGGTCCTCCTCTGGTGGTTTATCCCCCCCGGCCTTACCGAAGGCGAATACCGGAACTTTGTCCAGAATATTATTTCGCGCAACAAGCTCCGCATCAATGACTTTGTCGATCTCGGCTACCTCTCCGATATTCCCAAAGCGGAAATTTTCGGGGCCTGCCTCTGGCAGATGAACAAGGCGCTGGACAGCCCGTTCAAGTCGGTGATCAAATTTGCCTATCTCGAACTCCTCCTGCGCGGGGAAACCACCACCCTGCCGCTCTTCTCGGACAGGGTGAAATGCCTGGTGACCTATCCGGAAAAACTGGCCGCTGCGGAACAGGGAGCCCTGGATCTGGCCGAGGTTGACCCATACATTCTGCTGGCCCGGGACATCATCGCCTTTTACACGCAGGATAAAGTCGAACGGAAATGGGCGCCCCTGATCCAGGAATGCCTCTTTCTCAAGACTCTTGAGGGGTTTGAATCACAAAAAAACACCAAATTCGGGCAGACCAGCCACCTGAAGGCAACCATGGAGATGATGGAGGCGTGGCATCTTCTCCCGGAAAATTTCAGCCACTTCCAGCGCTTCCGCGACTGGAAGTACAAGGAACTCATTGCCTTTGGCGCCAAGGTCCACGACTACCTCATCGAAACCTACAAAAGGCTGCGCTGGATCTTTAAAAGTTTTGGCGAAGACACGGGGCTGACCATTACCGAGCGGGATATCTCCATTCTCGGCCGCAAGCTCTTCACCTTCTATGAGCAAAAGGAAAACAAGATCGACTATATCCGCAGTGTAGCCCGCGATCTGATGGCGCAAGAGCATATCACCATCCATATCACCAAATACGAAGGGGTGTTTCATTACTATGCCTTTCAGGGGCAACTTGATCACGAAACGGTGAAAAGCAATGTGGATTCGGTGATCAAGCGGGAAGACAACCTGGTTCGGCTCATTGTCTGGCTCCTGGTCAACGGCATCCTTTCCGCCAAAACCCAGCTCCATCTGACAAAAAATTTCCTGCCCATCGATCTGGTGGATATCCAGAAGCTCACCGAGCTTTTGATCAAGACCTTTCCCATCATCCATTTTTCCCGCATTTCCCCGGCCAATCTGCTCAAGCGGGAAACCGTGCTGCGGGCGCTGGCCATTGTCAATTTCGAGAAGGAGCCGGTAAAAGGATCGAAAACCCTGAAGTCGACCATGGTGACGGAAAACAGCTACGGCGAGTACTTCATTCAGGAATACACCACGGCAATCCAACTCAAGAATGCGATCCGCACCCTGCTCACCCAGCATTACGTGAGCCGCTGGAACAACAACCTGGAAATCTTCATCCCGGCGCAGGATGAACAGGCCTATATCAAAACCCTTATCGAACGATGAGCCCGGAACCCGAACAAGCGACGAATACCATGAAGATAGAACTCTACCGCACCATTCTCTGCCCGCGCTGCCTGTATGTGAGCCGCGTCCTGAAAAAAATCGTGGCCGACTCCCCGAATCTCGAACTCGAAGCCATTGAGGTCGCCACCAATCTGACGCGATCCCGCCAGGCCGGAATCAAGACCGTGCCCGCGATCAGGATCGGCAACAACGTCCTCACCGGTCTGATCCTCACGCCGCGGATGATCAATCGGTTTATCGAGCAACACCAGGAGAATCAGACCGCCAGTTACTGAATCAAACGCCGCCTCAAGAGATACCCTGCCAGCCATACGGCGCAGCCGGTGGCCAGAAGCGAACCGAGAATCTTCAGCAGGATCGGTTCGCCGAAGCGCCCATAAGAGAAGATCCGGGCCAGGCTGACAATGGGGGTCAGGGGCAGCATTTCAAGAAACCCCCTCACAGGCGGGGCCATGGTCTGCACCGGAAAAAAGATCCCGGAGAAGAGAAAGAGCGGGGTAATGACCAGCGAGGTGAAGTAGTTGAAAAAATCATAATTT
>DASWIU010000249.1:0-13086 GCA_036397515.1 Desulfurivibrionaceae bacterium
CCTTGCCGCCGCCGCTGCCCTTGGTTCCTTGCAGGTTTTTGCCGAAGAGCAGACCATGGCCGGGCTGCCGGCCAAGATCAGCCGTCTCCAGGCGCGGATGCGCCGCTTTGCGGACCTGCCCTGGGTCGGGGATCTCCGGCAGCTCGGGATGATCAGCGCCATGGAGCTGGTAAAGGATAGGGAGGCCAAGGCTCCCTACGCTCTGCACGAGCGGGTCGGCTGGCCGATCTACCTGGCCGGTCTTGAACAGGGGCTTTTGCTGCGGCCCATCGGCAATGTGATCTATCTCTGGCTGCCGCTTGCCGTGACCCTGGCCGAGATAGACGAGATCACGGACCGCGCCTGGCAGGTACTTTCCGATCCGCGCAATATTGCGGGGTGGTAGGCCGGCTTTTTTGTAAAATGGTGGTTGTGCGTCGTAACTGTAAGCGATCATAGGGTGCCGCAGATGCGCGACAGAGGTCTGAGAGCTATACATTTGGTATGCGACAGACCGATAACAAAGCAGATGCGGTGCCCTGTGATCGCTTACTATGCGCCTGTAGCTCAGCTGGATAGAGCATCGGCCTTCGAAGCCGGGAGTCGGGGGTTCGAATCCCTCCGGGCGCACCATTAAATAACAAGATGAACCCGACAAGCTATACTGCTTGCCGGGTTTTCTTTTTTAAGCTGTCCCTTCCCCTGCTGTTTCCGCGTAATTCCATTCCCGCAGTCGTTCAGGCAGAGTGTTACAGTACCCGTTCGGCAAGGGTATGGATCAAGGCCCTCAGCTCAGGGTAGGTGGCGGTGGCGTCGATCTGTTTGCGGATGGCCGCGCCGGTGGCGGTGCCGCGAAAGTATTTCCAGGCATGGTTTCTGATCTTGGAGAGGTTTGGTTCGGGAGCCAGGTGGATCTCGGTCAGTTCCAGGTGGCGCAGCAGGGCTTTGATTCTGTAGGCCTTGGAGGGATGCTGGTTCACGCGCCCGGAAAAGATCCAGGGCGCGCCCAGGGCGGCCCGGCCGATCATCACTCCGGCGCAGCCGAGTTGTTTAAGCAGGGCCAAGCCCTGTTCATGGGAGGTGATGTCGCCGTTGGCAAAAACCGGGATGGAAACGCTTGCCATGGTTTGCCGTATCACCCCGTGGTCGATGGGGCCGGTGAATCCGTCGCTCCAAGTGCGGGCGTGGATGGCAATGGCTTGCGCGCCTGCCCCTTCCGCAATTCTGGCAATCTCCGGCGCGGTAATGGTGTGCTGATTCCAGCCCGAACGTATCTTGACGGTTACCGGTTTTGTTGAATTTTTGCAGACAGAGGCGATGATTTTTTCAACCAACCGCGGGTTTTTCATCAATGCGGCTCCGGCGCCTGTCCGGACGACTTTTTCCATGGGGCAGCCCATGTTGATGTCGATACCGGCAATGGGCTGTTCGCTAAGGATTGCCGCGGCTTCTCCCATGGTGGCGGGATCGCTGCCGTAAAGCTGCATGAGCACCGGCTGTTCCGTGGCGGCGGTAAGGAGCAGCTCCAGGCACTCTTGCTGTCGCGCTACCAGGCCATGGCAGTCGATCATCTCGGAATAGCAGAGCCCGGCCCCATGCTCTCTGCAGAGCAGGCGGAAGGGCAGGTCGGTGCAGCCGGCCATGGGCGCGAGAATAAATGGAGTTTTGAGGGGGATTGCCCCAAGGGCAAAGGTCATCGCAGGCTCATTATGTCGGATGGTGTCGTGCAATAAAACAACAGGGAAGATGGAAGGCAGCGTGCGCAGCATGCCTCCGTCCTGCGAGAGCTTGGAAGCTGTGTGACCGGCCGGTGCCGAAAAAGAGGCGGGGGTAAAAAACCGAACCCCCTTGCCGGGTTCGAGAGGGTTGGCTGCGGGGTCTTTATGGTGGGCAAGGCGCCGACGGCCACAGGGCTCGCAATATATCTGGCTTTGGCGCAGAGTGCAAACAGCAAAAAAGAGTGGGCTAGGAAAAGTGTTTGGTTGGGGCGGGGGCGAACTGGGATAGTGGTTGGCTGGTTCGGGCTGCGCAAAAAAAAGAAGACCGACTTTGCGGGAAAGTCGGTCTTCTTTTAAGGAGAAAGGAGATAAGAGTTGTTTTACTGTCTTGTGGTAAAGCAACAAGCGTGCCAATAGTTTTATTTTTAAGATGATTTGGTTTTTCGCAGGAAATACGGGCAGTTCTGGGGGATGGCCGAAGGAGTGGAAAGACAGGTGGGGTACAAAAAATTGAACGGCCAGGGCCGGATTGAAGTGGTTGTTAAGTATTTTCTATTGTTCTTTCGGGGGGTTGTACGGGTGCAAGTTTTTTTGTACCGGCGGAGAAAGAGGATTTTTCCGGAAGAGAATCGGCAATGCCGTGAAGGCCTCAATGTGCAGAGTGATTTTGTTGGGCGGGGTACAAAAAATTATACTTGGTTGGCTGGAATATCAGCACAAACGGCGGAATCTCTCCTTCGATTTTCTTGCCTGTGAATGGGTAATGTCTTGCTGTCCATGGGGGCGTTTCAGGAAAAAAATCGGCCCGCCTTGTTTTTTTTCGGTTGCCATCCGTGTCGGTATCATTTCTGACAACCAACGGGATGATGAGAAAAATAGTGGTAAAAAAAGCAAGAGTATACCATATAATGAAAAAATGGTTGCCATGGGTTTAATGTACGCATAAGGAGTCGCTATGAAAGAGTGGTTTGACAGATTGAGTCTGCGGGTAAAGCTTTTTCTTATCGTTGGTTTTGTTGCGTTCTCCATGGTTGCAAGCGTCGCGATCGGCCAGTTCATCATCCAGCGGGTGCAGATCGGGGGTGTGATGTACACCGGCATTGAGCTCAAGATGGACTATGTCGACAAGATCGCCCGGATCCGCCTCAATCTCAATCTCCTCAACAGCATCCTCAAGGGGCAGATCCTGGATTACGATCCGGAAACCCTGAGCGGTCTGAAAACCACCGGCAAGAAGACTGAGGAGGCCATTACCGAAATGCGGGAAAGCCTTGTCAATCCCGGCGGCAAAAAACTGTATTGCGGGTCATGCCACGCGGTGGAACAGGCCCCGGCGGTTATGGCTTCCTTTGACGAGTTGGCCGCCTCCTGGCCGAAGATGGACGAGATCATCAACAATAAAATCCTGCCGGCCCTGGAAAATGGGGACAAGGATACGGCCTTGGAGGCCTTTGACGGGGAATTTTTTGATAAGTATTACAGCTTGATGGGAAGCACCAAGGCCGCGGTTGACGAGCTGCGCGGCGGGCAGGAGCTGACCAAGGAAAAGGCCATGGCCGAGGTGAGGATGTTCGGCCTGTTCTTCATCGTTGGCGGGATTATCTCTCTCGTGGCGGTTGGCCTGTTCGCCTTTTTTGTCGTGCAGATGCTGGTCCGGGCCATCAACACCATTGTCAGTGATCTGGAGGAAAGTGCCGACCGCATCTCGGAGGAGGCCCAGGCCACGGCCAGCACCTCCCAGATGGTGGCGGAAATGGCTTCGGAGATGGCGGCATCGCTGGAGGAGACCAGCGCTTCCCTGGAAGAGATCACCGCCATGGTCCAGCAGAACGACGCCAACTCCGGCGAGGCCAATTCCGGGATGAAGCAGAATGAGGCGATTGGTTCCCGGGCAAACGTCAATGTGGCGGCCATGCAGGTTTCCATGCAGAACATCAAAAAGGACAGTGACGCCATCGCCACCATCATTCGGGAGATCGAGGCGATCGCCTTCCAGACCAATCTCCTCGCCTTGAATGCGGCGGTGGAAGCGGCCCGGGCCGGGGAACAGGGCGCGGGTTTCGCCGTGGTTGCCGATGAGGTGCGCAATCTTGCACAACGTACGGCCAAATCGGCAAGAACCTCCAGTGATCTGATTGAACGGGCTATCGCCAACGTCAATGACGGCCTGAAAAAGGTGAACGAGGTTGTGGCCGAATCCACGGATGTGGTGGCGGGCTCGCGGAAGGTGGCTATTCTGGTGGAAGAGATTTCCACTGCTTCCCATGAACAGACCCAGGGGGTTATCCAGATCAACAAGGCCGTAACCGAGATGGACACCGGCACCCAGCAGATGGCGGCCAATGCCGAGGAGCTGGCCGCGGCTTCCGAGGCGGTTACCTCCCAGACCCTGATGCTCCGCGACAATATCGGGCACCTTACCCGGCTGGTCGAGGGGGGAAGGGATTAGAACCGGAAGCTTGGGGCAACCGCTCCGGCTTGCCGACGATTTTTTAAGGTTGTAAGTTTTCAGAAGAGGCCGCACCCTGCATGGGCGCGGCCTCTTCTGCTAAGGCAGAGCCTTTTTAGGCTAAAATGGCTTCCCACCCCAGGCTCGGGAGAGGAAAATGGGCTATTTTCTGGCAGGAGATTTGGGCGGAACAAAAGCTCTTCTGGCCCTGTATGTCACAACAGGGCAGGGGTATGCCCTGCTCCGGGAACAGCGTTTTTCCTGTCGCGACTATGATGATTTTTCCGGAATAATCGCTGCGTTTCTGCGCGATTCGAAGGAGCATCCTCAACTGGCCGCCTTTGGCGTGGCCGGGCCGATTGCCGACGGGACGGCCCGGATGACCAACCTGGGCTGGCGCATAGACCAGAAGGCCTTGCGGGAGCAGTTTCGGTTTGCCGAGGTTTTCTTGCTGAACGACTTGGTGGCCGTGGCCCAGGCGGTGTCGAGTTTGCCGCCGGAAGATCTTCGGGTGGTCAATGCCGGCACCCCGGTTCCCCAAGGAAGCAGGGCGGTTCTTGCCCCGGGAACAGGGCTGGGAGAGGCCTATCTCTGCTGGAATGGCACGGATTACACGGCCTTTCCCTCGGAAGGGGGGCATGTCGATTTTGCGCCAACCTCGGAGAGGGAACAAGGGCTGCTTTCTTTTTTGCGGGCGGAACACGACCATGTGAGCTACGAGTTGGTCTGCTCCGGCACAGGAATCCCGAATATTTATCGGTATCTGACTGAAGGGGCAGGGATGAAGGTTGCTGCGCGGTTACAGGAGGCGCTGGATGCGGCCCCGGACATTACTCCGGTTCTCATCGGCCAGGCCTTGGAAAAAGAGGGCGAAGTCGCCCGCTTGACCCTGGAGATCTTTTTCTCCGTCCTGGCGGCGGAGGCCGGGAACATGGCGCTCAAGTTTCTCTCCACCGGCGGGCTGTATCTGGGCGGCGGCATGCTGCCCCGCCTCCTTTCCCTCTTTGAGCCCAAGCTATTCATGGAGCGTTTTGTCGGCAAAGGACGCATGGCCGGGATCCTTTCCGCCGTCCCGGTCCAGATTATCATGACCGACCGGGCGGGACTCCATGGCGCTGCCCTGACCGCTTTTCGGGCATTACCAAAACACCATCCACACAGGTAGACGCATGTCTTTACGGGATTTGGCCCGGGAACTCTATCGGGCGCAGCAACAGGTTGAACGGCTGGAAAAATTGCTGCTTTCCGCGACCCCGGAGGAGGAGACGATAATCCAGGGCGAGCTGCAGGACGCGCGGGCTGAACGCCGGCAGCTCCAGAAAATTATCGATGGCCGCAAGGATTGCGCCCCTCTGCCGCGGAGGTTTTGACCCCACCGGCCTGGCTGCGCGGCCAGCCTGAAATCCGGGAACCTGGCGGAGTAAAGGAGAAAAGAGAAATACGATATGTGCATTGATGTGCGAAAAACCTGTGAATGCGGCGCCAGAACGGTTCAGTTTCATCTCCGCGACAATCTTCTGCCAGCAGATGTTATCCAGCGGATATTCTGCCCCCATTGTCCCGGAGATGCTCCGTTTGACAAGCGTTCCATGCTCAACGACAACGGCTGGGTGGTTGAGTATGATATGATCCTCGCCACCATGCTGCTCACCGCCAAATTGCAGGTGGACCCCGAGGCGGTGCACCCGGAATTCCTCTTTGACCGGGGCTATGCCTGTTGGCTGGAAATGTATCCCGGCGAACGGGAGGAGATCCGGGAAGAGAAGGAAAAGATCATGGCCCTTCTGCGCGAGGACCAGCGCCAGTATCTCCAAGCGATCCTGAGCTGGAACATCGACCGCATCACGCGCCTCAAGGCGGCGGGGTGGCGCAAGGCCCGGCAAGCCTGAGGCAGGGTCTTCAACGCGCCCGGCTTCTCACCGGGGCAGCCACTTTTTGAGAAGCAGCTGGAGGGTGCCATCTTTTTTCCAGGTATCCAGGGCGGAGTTCACTGCCTTGAGCAGGGCCGGATCGTCGCGGCGCACCGCCCAGGCAAGCTCTTCACTGGTCAAACGGGTCTTGAGCAGGACCAGCCCCTCGTCGGCGTATTCGGCGGCATAGGAGCGGAGGACCGGGCCATCGTCGATGAAGAGATCGATGCGCTTGTCGCGGAGCGCCTGCACCGCGGCATCCGGAGAGGAGAAAAAAAACGGTTCCGCCGTTGGGCAATAGCGCTGGACAAAGACATCCCCGGTGGTTCCCTTTTCCACGCCGATGGCCTTGCCGGTGGCAAGAATAGCCTCGGCAGAGGGAAACTTCTCTGCGCTGTCCTTGGTGGTCAGGGCCATCTGGCTGATGGTGAGGTACGGCTCGCTGAAGGCCACCTGGAGCTTGCGCATCTCGGTGATGGACATGGCGGACATGATGATGTCAACCTCCTTGCGTTCCAAGGCGGGGATCTGCTCTTCCCATTCCAGCTCGACAAACTGGAGCCTGCTCTGAAGCCGCTTGGCAAGCAGGGCGGCGCATTCGGCTTCAAAACCGGCAATCAGCCCGGTGCCTGGCGCCTTGTGGATAAGGCAGGGATAATTCGGTGTCACCCCCACCCGCAGCACCCCGTTTTTCCAAGAAGGACTGGCACATCTTCCGTTCAGGCTGCAGGCGGCAAGACCCAACAGCAGGCAGCCGCACAGTGCGGCCATGATTGTTTTGGTATACATGATGTGCTCCTTGACTATTTCAGTCCCGCCAGACAGGCGACCGTCTGTTCGGCAATCTCCAGCTCCTCATTGGTGGGGATAACCAGGATTTTCACCCGGCTGGTTTCGCTTTCTATAGCAAAATATCCCCCGATTGCCCCACGATTTTTTCCAGGATCCATTTCCAAACCCAGATGTGCCAGGCCTTCGCAGCACCCCGCCCGGATGAACCCGGCGTTCTCTCCGATGCCGCCGGTGAAGATCAGTCCGTCCAGCCCCCCCAGCACCGCCTGGTAGGCGCCGATATATTTTTTGATCCGGTAACAGTACATGGCGATGGCAAGCCGCGCTTCCTGATTCCCTGCCCGGGCCCGCTCCCCCACGGTGCGCATGTCGTTGACCCCGCAGATCCCCTTGAGGCCGCTTTCCTTGTTGAGGATCGTCTCGATCTCCCCGGAGGCAAGCCCGGTTTCCCGCTCCAGGTAAAAGATGATGGCCGGGTCGAGATCGCCGCAGCGGGTGCCCATGATCAACCCCTCCAGCGGGGTGAGGCCCATGGAGGTGTCGATGCATCTGCCCTGCCGGATGGCGGCGGCGCTGGCGCCGTTGCCCAGATGCAGGCTGATCAGGTTGAGGGTGGCGAGCGGTTTTTGCAAAAACTCGGCCGCTTTTTTCGCCACATAGCGGTGCGAGGTGCCGTGGAAGCCGTAGCGCCGGACCTGATGCGCTTCGTAGAGCTTTTTGGGGATGGCGTAGCGGTAGGCGTGGGGGGGGAGGGATTGGTGGAAGGCGGTGTCGAACACCGCGACCTGGGGCACGGCCGGAGCACTCTCCATGGCCACCTCCATGCCGAGGAGGTTGGCCGGATTGTGCAGCGGCGCCAGGGGGATCAAATCCCGGATCGCGGCCAGCACCTCGGGGGTAACCCGGGCCGGCTCCGTGAATTTTTCGCCGCCATGCACCACCCGGTGACCGATGCCGCTGAGCTCCCCGGGGTCGGCAAGCGCCCCGGTTTCCCGCAGCATCGAGGCGATGAGCTGAAAGCCCTGCCGGTGATCGGCAATGGGCAGGGTCCGCACCGTCTTGCCCATTCCCCCCTGGCCTGTGCGGTGAGAGTGGCTGAGGTGGCTACCCGGTTCGCCGATCTGTTCGAGGCTGCCCGCGGCCAGCACCGATTCGTCCCGCATGTCGAACAGCTGGTACTTGATGGACGAGCTGCCGGAGTTGAGCACCAGAATTTTCATAAATTGTTTCCTTGGCAACTATTCAGTCAAAACTCAAAAACAGGCTTAAACATCCCAAAAGTAAGTGTGCCGCAGTGCCGCAGATGCGCGAAAGAGGTCGGCGAAGTGTGCTATTGCACACGAGCCGGCCGATGACAAAGCAGATGTGGTGCTGCGGCACACTTACTGGGCCTGAATAGCGGTGATGGCCACCGTATTGACGATATCCGGCACGGTGCAGCCCCGGCTCAGATCGTTGACCGGCTTGTTCAACCCCTGGAGCACCGGGCCGATGGCCACGGCGTTGGCCGAGCGTTGCACCGCCTTGTACAGGTTGTTGCCGGTGTTCAGGTCCGGGAAGATGAAGACCGTGGCCTTGCCCGCCACCTGGCTCTCCGGCAGCTTGGTTTTTGCCACCCCGGCGTCCACCGCCGCGTCGTACTGGATCGGTCCTTCGATCTTGAGGTCGGGCCGGAGTTCCTTGGCGATCCGGGTCGCCTCGCGCACCTTGTCCACGTCCGCGCCCGTGCCCGAGGTGCCGGTGGCATAGGAGCACATGGCGACCAGGGGCTCGATGCCGTAGAGCTTGGCGGTGTCCGCCGAGCTGATGGCGATTTCCGCCAGCTGCTGGGCGTTGGGGTCGGGGTTCACCGCGCAGTCGCCGTAGACCAGAACCCGGTCGGCCAGGCACATCAGGAAGACGCTGGAAACGATGGAAACCCCGGGCCGGGTGCGGATGATCTGCAGGGCCGGGCGGATGGTGTCGCCGGTGGTGTGCACCGACCCGGAAACCATGCCGTCGGCCAACCCTTTGTGGATCATCATGGTGCCGAAGTAGTTGACATCGGCCACCGTGTCAAAGGCGGTTTTTTCGGTGATGCCCTTGTGCTGGCGGAGCCGGAAGTAGGTCTGGGCAAAGTCCTCGCGCAAGGCGGAGGCGGCCGGATCGATAATCTCGATGCCCGTCAGGTCGAGGCCGAGATTGCTGGCCGCGCCGCGAATCTCCGCCGGATCGCCCAGCAGGGTGATCTGCGCCACGCCCCGGCGGACAAGGATTTCACTGGCCCGCAGGACCCGCTCTTCCGCGCCTTCGGGCAAGACGATGTGCTGCCGGTGCCGTTGGGCCATCTCCACCAGGTTGTATTCGAACATCAGCGGGGTGACCCGGATGGATTTCACAAAGGAGATGCGGCTTTCCAACTCGGGCAGGTTGACGTGCGTCTCAAAAAGTCCCAGGGCGGTGGCGATTTTGCGGTCGTTTTCCGGGGTGAGCCTGGGGGGCACCCCGCTGGCGTTCATGGCGGTGGTAAAGGTGTCGGTCTGGACGCTGACGATGGGGATGGTCATCCGCAAGCCTTGGAGGAGCAAGGCGATCTGGGGGTCCGGGACGAAGCCGCCCGAGAGGAGCAGCCCGGCGATGCTCGGGTAGGTGCTGGAGAAGTTGGCGGCCAGGCTGCCCAAGATGATCTCCGAGCGGTCGCCCGGCGCGATGATCAGGTCGCCTTCCACCAGATGGTCGAGAAAATGGGGCAGGCTCATGGCCGCCACCTTGAAGTCCGCCACCCCCCGGTTCATCTCTTCGGGGTCTCCCATGATAATCTTCGCACCCAGAGCCTTGGCGATCTCCCCCACCGTGGGTTTGCCCAGAAAGGACTCCTCCGGCAGGGCGTAAACCGGCCCGCATTCCAGGACGCACTCGCTGAGTTTTTCCCGCACCGTCTCCAGGAGTTCTGGTTCCACCCGGTTGACCACGCTGGCCAGGATGGTGCAGCCCTTTTTGAGAAAGGATTCCTGGGCCACATGCAGGGCGTCGAGGATATCCGCCGGGGATTTGCCGTGGCTGTTTAAGAGCAGCAGGATGGGGCAGCCCAGGTTGTTGACCACCTCGGCGTTGAACTCGAACTCAAAGGGCAGGGAAAGCCCGCTGAAATCGGTGCCCTCGCAGAGGATAAAATCGCACTTGCTTTCCAGCTGTTTGTACTTGTCGAGAATGGTTTTGAGGATCTGATCGGCGTGGCCTTCGGCGGAAAGATGCTGGGCCTCGTCGTGGGACAGGGCGAACATCTCGTCGTAGTCGAAATTAAGGCGGTAGCGGTTTTTGATCAATTGTAGGTTGTTGTCCGTCACCGCATGCGAGGGGATGATGGGGCGGAAATAGCCGACCCTGCGCAGCCGGCGGGAGAGCAGCTCCATGAGGCCCAGAGCGACCACGGATTTGCCGCTCTGGGGTCCGATTGCCACGATATACATGCTTTGCGCCATGGGATGTCTCTCTTTGAGATAGGCGGAAGACTGAAGGCTGAAGGTTCTCGGGACAAATGATAGTTGAGATGTTTCAGCTGTCAGCCTTTAGCCTTCAGTCTTCGGCCTTCGGTCTTCAGCCTTCCTTCCCGCGATTCACGCCTTTGGCTCCAACAGAACCAGGATTTCGAGATTGGCCGAGCCCGGGAACATATCCAGGGGGGCGACGCGCCGCACCTTGTAGCCGCCGGCCTGCCACTCCCTGAGGGAGGGCGGGATCTGGTCCACCCCGCAGAAGATTTGGAGCACCTTCTGCGGCTGTCTCCGGGCCAGCGCCGCGATTACCCCCGGCAACGTACCCTGACGGGGCGGGTCAAGGAGGATTACCTCGCCCGGGGCTGGCGGCGGCAGGGTTTTTTCCAGATAGCCCACGGTGATCCGGTGGGCGAGAAACTTGGTCTGGCCGCCCCGGTTCTGGTTCAACCGGCTGTTGGCCTCGGCGGCCCGGATGGAAGGGCCTTCGCCATCAACGGCCAGCACCTGCCGGTAAGCAGGGGCGAGATAATGGCTGAACAGGCCGTAGCCGCAGTAAAGATCGAGGAGCGCCTGGTCCGGGGCCGGGGCCAGCAGCTCCCGCGCCCGCGCCAGCATGGTTTCCACCATGGATTCGTTGATCTGGGAAAACGAGGTCGGATGGAATTGGTAGCGGCAGCCGAGGTAGGTGGCCCCCAGCTGATCCGGGCCGAAGAGCTTTTTGAAATGGAGGGTCTCCGCCGGGCGCTTGGTTTCCAGATAATAGTCGGACTGGCTGGGGTCGAGGTAGACAAAGGCCGCGGAGACTGCGACGGGAAGCTTCTGGAGATGGGCGCTGAGCAGTTTCATCTTGCGGACCAGCGGCCCGTTCAGCAGATCCACATTGAAGATCACCGCCTGCTCCGTGTAACCGCCGCGGATGATGAGGTAGTTCAGATGGCCGGCGATCAGCCGAAAGGCCGGCTCGCTCAGCTTCTGCTGGAGAAAGCGGTAGATGACCTCGTGTTCCTTGGGTTCCAGCGGCGAGGCGGTGAAATACTGCCGGTTCTTGGGCAGGGCGGCCTTGTCTCCCAGGAGCAGATACAGGGTGGACCCATGGAGAAAGGCCTTGCGTTTTGAGGTGGTGCGGTAGCCCCGTGCCTTGGGGGAGCGGATTACCTGTTCCGGCAGGCCGGGCAGCCGGTGCTGTTTCCAAAAGGCCATCAACCCCTGGTCCTTTATCTGCAGCTCCACGGAATAATCGAGATGGGC
Source organism: Desulfurivibrionaceae bacterium (assembly GCA_036397515.1). Taxonomy (GTDB): domain Bacteria; phylum Desulfobacterota; class Desulfobulbia; order Desulfobulbales; family Desulfurivibrionaceae; genus Thiovibrio. The sequence goes on from DASWIU010000249.1 coordinate 11,573, forward strand.
CAGGGGCGAGCTGTAGAGGATGGCCTGGCCTTCCGGGTCAATGGTTTTGGGAATGAGCGGCTTGAGAAAGCTGGCAAAGGAGCGGTCCGTGGCCGAGGCAGGCGCCCAGAACAGTTCCTCTTCGGATTGTTCCGGCTGGGCTGTTCCGGCGCCCGCAAAGCCACGCTCGGCAGGGGAAGCCGCCCCGGTCCTCCGGGTTTTCGGGCCGAAGGTTTTTTTGGGCGGGGATGTTTTTTTGCGGCTGGAGGGCCGTTCGCTTGCCGAGGCAGGCGAACGGAAGGTGTCTTCCTCGGTTTGCTCCGGGCGCGGCCTTCTGCTGCCGGTAAACCCGCGTCCGGCAGCAGAAGCTGCGGCAGGCCGGCGGGTCTTTCTGGCCAAGGGGGCTTCCGGGGTTGATTTTTTCTTGCCTTGAGAAGGGCGACCGCTTGCCGTGGCGGGCGGCCGGAAGGTTTCCTCCTCGAATTTTACCGGCCGCGGCTTTCTGCTGCCGGTAAATCCACGCTCGGCATGGGAAGCCGCCGCAGGTCCGCGGGTCTTTTTGGCGAAGGGTCTTTCCGGCGCTGATCTTCTCTTGCCGCCAGGCGTCCGCGCGGTTGGCCTGGAAGAGATCCCAAAGGTTTCTTCCTCAAATCTTTCCGGCCGGGGTTTCCTGCTCCCGGTAAATTCACGATCGGCATGGGAAGCAGCGCCAGGCTGGCGGCTCTTTCTGCTGGAGGGGTTTTCCGGCGAGGCTTTACGCTTGCCTTGAGAAGGGCGACGGTTTTTCGAGGCAGCGGTCGGGCCGCCCTGTTGTGCGCGGGTGGGCTTTTTTTTGCTTACGGACAAGGGATCACCAAGAGGAAAGAAGGGAAAGAAGCCGTTGCTCAAAATGTGTAACGGTTTAAAGATCGTGATCGGCATAAGGGGCCGTAACGAAAGGGTCTGAAATGTAGTGGTTATTTGTTAACGGCCCCTAAATAAAAAAAGTATACACGCCCGCAGGAGATGCATAAAGCAAATTCGTCCCAGAGGCATGGGAGGCAAGGGCGGACGGGCGATCTTTCCTTAGGTGCGGATGCGCTGGGCAGGGTTGCAGGAGGATCTGCCTGCGCGGGAGAGCAGTGTGGAACTTGCTGACAAACTGCGTTTTTTGCGGTATATACGCGTTCCGTGGGCTGGATTCCGGCCCGGAAAGCAGAGAGGAAACAGGATCACATGAGCAGTATATTAGAAAAAGAAGTCAACCGCCGCCGCACCTTCGGCATCATCAGCCATCCCGACGCCGGTAAAACCACCCTCACCGAAAAGCTCCTGCTCTTCGGCGGGGCCATCCAGATGGCCGGGGCGGTCAAGTCGCGCAAAACCGACCACCATGCGGTCAGCGACTGGATGGCCATCGAGAAGGAGCGCGGCATCTCGGTGACCACCTCGGTGATGCAGTTCAATTACCGGGATTTCGAGGTCAACCTGCTGGACACCCCGGGCCATAAGGACTTTTCCGAGGACACCTACCGGGTGCTCACCGCGGTGGACAG
>DASWIU010000250.1:0-4786 GCA_036397515.1 Desulfurivibrionaceae bacterium
ATTCCCTCCCCCCTTGCGGGGGAGGGTTAGGGAGAGGGGGAAGTTGCCATTATATCAGCAGGTAGTAGCCACCCCCACCCCCAACCCCACCCGCAAGGGGAGGGGAGTTTTTCAGAAATATTAAGAGTTATAAGGTACTAGAGTGCGGCATGTTTAGTCTTGACATTGGCGGGTTGATTGTTTGCAATGAAAGTACCGAAGCAGGCACATGTTTGCCCCTTGACCCGGTTCCAGCTTTTTCGGCGCAGCGCCTGGAATAATTCCGGGCGCGAGGATGGGCAACGTTGTTTTCAACCCGGATACTATCAATAATACCATGGTCGAAATGCGGAAAAACAGAGAAAGTATTACCCGATCGTTGGTTTTTCCCTTGGCCCTCGCCCTTGTTTTGAGCCTTGCTGCCTCGTTGTACGGGATGCGTTGGGTGCAGCAACAGAACACCAACCAGCGACTGTATGACGAGACGATGCAAGGGCAGCAGCTGTTTCAATCCCTGCTTGAGACGGAAGCGAAGCAGTTGCAGCTGCGGATCGAAATCCTGCAAGCGGACCCGGCCTTGCAAAAGGCATTCTTGCTCAGAAATCGTTTGTTGCTCCAGGAGGCTCTTGCTCACCTTGGTTCAAAGGTTGTGGGCGCATCAGGGATGGGGCTTTTGTTTTTTGATGCGGGGAGGAGACTCGTCTTTTCCGCGGATCATCCCGCCGCCTCCGGCGAAGTATTGGAGCATCAGATACTCAGGCAGGCTTCCCGGACGCACAGTGTGGCCCATGGCCTGGAACTCGACAAGGACGGCCGGCTTCTCTTGCGGGTTGTGGTTCCCTGGGGCATGGCAAGCGGCGGCGCGGGCTATGTGGAAATGAGTCAGGACATAGGCTTTTTCGCCCCCAGGATGAAAGAGGGTCTCGGGTACGAAATCTTCATCACGGCGAAAAAGATCGGGATTGACCGTAAGCAGTGGGCGGCGGCGGGCAACAGCGGCGGGCGCGGTGGGCGCTGGCAGGAGCTGGCCCAGTGCCTGGTCCTGGCGCGGACCATGCCCACCCTGCCGGAGGAGTTATGCGCGGCTCTCATGGCCGGCGCCCCCCAGGGGTTTGTCCGAACCCTTGATTTTACCGAGGGGAAAAGGCATTTTCGGGGTGGGTTTATCGAGCTTCTCGATCCGGCGCAGCAGAAGATCGGCGCCTTGGTGATGTTGCAGGACGTTACCGACAAAGTGGTTTCCCTCTGGGCCATGGCCCTCTATCTTGGAGGGGTGGGCCTTGGCGTCGCGATCTTGCTTTTTTTGTTTTTTTATTTCTACATTGCCCGGCTGGACCGCAGGCTGGCCACGAATCAGGAAAATCTCCAGGATGTTATTGCCAGTAAGGATGTTGCCCTGTCCCGCACCTCAACCCTGCTCCAGTACGACATTGCCCGGCGAGAAAAGGTGGAGCGTGAATTCCAAAGGGTTTGCCGACAAAATCAAATGATCCTCGATGCCGTGGGCGAGGGGATTTTCGGGCTGGACTCCCAGGGCAATCATACCTTTGTCAACCCCCAGGCCGCGAGGATGCTGGGCTATGAACCCGGAGAGCTTGTCGGCCAGCCGAGCCACGCCATCTGGCACCACAGCCGCCAGAACGGCGCCCATTTTCCGGATGGCGAGTGCCCCATCTACCAGACCCTGCGCGACGGCAAAATCCATCACCTGGAAGATGATTTTTTCTGGCGCAAGGATGGCACCGGCTTTCCCTCCGAGTACACCAGCACCCCCATCATGGAAGAAGGACAGCTGGTCGGGGCCGTGGTCAGCTTCAAGGATATCTCCGCCAAGAAGAAGGTCGGCCGCGAGCTTGCCGCCAGCGAACAACGCTACCGAGCCATTGCCAGCACGGCCCAGGACGCCATCATTCTCATGGACGACCAAGGCCGGATTGCCTACTGGAATCCGGCGGCCGAACGGATTTTTGGCTATACCGTGGTTGAGGTGCTGGGCCGCGATCTCCATGCGCTGCTCATCCCGACCCGGTTTGCTCCCCAGTTTAAAAAAGGGCTGTCGCGGTTTTGGGCCAGCGGCGAGGGCAACGCCATTGGTAAAATCCTGGAGATGACCGCCCTCCGCAAGGGAGGCGAGGAATTTCCGGTGGAGCTCGCCCTTTCCGCCTTGCAACAGGACGAGGGGTGGTGGGCCGTCGGCATTGTCCGGGATATCTCGGCTCGGGAGCGGGAAAGAACGGAGCGGGAGGATTTGCAGATCCAGTTGCGCCATTCCCAGAAAATGGAGGCCATCGGCACCCTGGCCGGCGGGATTGCCCACGATTTCAACAATATCCTCGCCGCCATCATGGGTTACACGGAACTGGCCATGCTGGAGGTCGGGGAAGGAAGCCTGCGGGCCACCCTCACCGAGGTGCGCAGGGCGAGCGGCAGGGCCAAGGATCTGGTCGCCCATATCCTGGCCTTCAGCAGACAGGGGGAAATGGCCAGGACGCCGGTCAATGTCGCGCCCATCATCAAGGAGACCCTCAAGATGCTGCGGGCCTCCCTGCCGACCACCATTGAGATCAGGCAGACCATGGGCCAGGATCTCGGCAAGATTCTGGCCGACCCCACCCAGATCCATCAGGTGCTCATGAATCTCTGCACCAACGCGGCCCATGCCATGCGGGGAACCGGGGGCGTGCTTGCGGTCGATCTTGCCCAGGTGCATCTGCGGGAGGAGCCGGTCCAGCGGACCTTTGCCCTTGAGCCCGGCAATTATCTGAAGCTCACGGTGCGTGACACTGGGCAAGGCATTGAACCGACCATCCTGGAGAGAATTTTTGACCCCTTTTTCACCACCAAGAACCGGGGCGAGGGTACCGGCTTGGGGCTGTCCGTGGTCCACGGCATCGTCACCAGCCATGGTGGGGGTATAGAGGTCCAGAGCGTACCGGGGCAGGGGACGATTTTCTCACTCTATTTCCCCGTGTTGGAGAGCGTTACCGAAACCGTGGAAGCCGTGGTGGCGGATGCGCCGCCAACCGGCAAGGAGCGGGTGCTGTTTGTTGATGACGAGAGTTCTTTGATCGAATTGGGGGAAAGGATTCTGGTCTACCTCGGCTACCAGGTGACCACGCGCACCAGCAGTATCGAGGCGTTGGAGCTGTTTCGGGCCAAGCCGGATGATTTTGACCTGATTGTTACCGATTACACCATGCCCAACATGACCGGCGGTGAATTGGCCAAGCACATCCTGGCCATCCGGCCGGAGATGCCGATTGTGCTCTGCACCGGTTTCAGCGAGGTGTTCACCGAGGACAAGGCCAGGGCCTTGGGGATTCAGGGCTATGTGATGAAGCCCATTTCCATCCACGATCTTGCCAAAATCTGCCGCGGCGCGCTTGATCAGGCGCAGGCAAACAGGCGCCGGGTTTAGGTTACGGTCTGACCTGTAACTGGATCAGGCGGGCGCTGGCCGGGTCCTTGTAGCGGATCTCTCCGCTGACGGCGCCGGAAGCCACGGGGCGCACCAGGCGCAGATTCAAGGTATACTTGCCTGGGCTGATCCGGGTCAGCAGCCATTTCGCCTCGCCTGTGCTTGCATCGTATTGGTGGAACGCGGGCGTTGCGGCGTCGATCACCGTGCCTGCCGGCAGATTCTGGATTACGATCAGGGTGCTGGGGGCTGGGCGGCTCACCGTGATTTGGAGCTGGATATCCTGGCCGGCACCGCGCAGGTATTGGCCGCTGACCAGGGCCTCGCCCGCCCGCAGGGGCGTCGGCAGGGAGAGAAGCACCAGCAGCATCGCCAACAGCAGGCCCGATGCCAGAGTATGGATTTTTTTAGGCATCATTTTCCGCTCTCCCCTTTGGTGGTTACTGGATAATTTCATAGCTGCGCGCCTCCGGATTCCAGCGGTAGCCCTTGGCCGCCCAAATATCCTCAATCAGCTTCTTGCCGAAATGAAGGCCTTCAATCCCCCCGTAGGTTTCGTACATCGAGAGCAGTTCCTCGTCGTCTATCCGGCCATCGCTGTTGTTGTCCGCCCAATGGAAGGGGCTTACCTGCAAGGAGTCGTCCCCGGACAAGGGGATGCTGGGGTTGTCGTCCGAGCGGACGGTGACGCCGCCGGCGAATCGATGCACGGTTGCCATCTCCGTTTCGGGCTTCAGCTTGGCGAGGTAGCTGTACACGGCATGTTCGCCGGTGATCTTGCCGATCCACTTGAGCACCGGAGGATCATTTTCCTGGAAGACAAATCGCGGTTTGCCCTGGGCGGGGATGCAGGCAAGGGGCAGGGTTTCCTTGAGGATCAGGGAAAATGGGCTGGAACCGCTGGTGGTCACTTCGATGACCACCGGAAAGGGGATGCCGGGCGTCGCGTGGGCGGGCAGGGTTCTGACGGCCGTCACCTGAGCTTCTCCCTCGTTTGCGGTGCGCCACCAGAGCAGGGTGAGGCCGACCAAGACAAGCAGCAGGAAGGCGGTGAGCAGAACGACGACAGGCGGCCGGGCGGTGAGGCGGGAGCGGGGCGAGGGGGATGTTTCCGGTGCGGCTTGCAGCGCGGCCGGCTCAAGCGCGGGGGAGGCTGCCGATGCTGCCGGCTCGGTTGCTTTCTCCGGCTGCACCGCCGGGTCTGCCGGTTTGGGCGGCTCCCCGGCCTGGGCGGGCTGGCCGTGATCAAGAATATCCGCCATCCGGATTTCCAGGGCCTCGGCCAGTTTGACGGCGTTCTCTTTCTTGATGTTGGGATAGCGGCGGTTTTCCCAGCGGGAAATGGTGTCGGTGGTGACCCCGACCACCGTGGCGACGTAGAGCTGGGTC
>DASWIU010000251.1:0-15676 GCA_036397515.1 Desulfurivibrionaceae bacterium
CAGACAAACTGTTTTTCCGTAAGGTCCGTTTCCTCTCCGGCCTGGCACAACCCGGCCTGGAAACCGGAAACAGACCCGATGAGCAGACAGAGAAAAACTATTCTCCGCACGGTCAGCCCCTAAGCCTTGATATGTTCATCCGCAAGCATCCGGTCAAGAAAACCAAGCAAAAACTGGCGCTGGGCCGGGGTGGAATAGCTGATGCAGGAGCAATGCAGGTTGCTCTGGCTGCGGACCAAAAATTCGGCGATCAACCGGCTCCGCCCCAGCTCGATCCCGAAGAAAAACGGGCCGCATTGCTCGTGCCCCTGCTGGGCTTCGGCCAGCAGGTCTTCGGGGACCGGCAGCCAGAACATCCCCTCCATGGGCCCGGCCTTCAAGGTCCGCTTCAGATACGAATCCAGATTATCCTGTTCCGCTTGACTCAACTCATCAACAACAAACTGACGCATACCAACCCTCTCCCGCTTTTCCGATGAATTCGTTTCGGCGCCCTGACTCTTTCCACGCACCACAGCACACGGTAACAGTACCAGAATCGCGGCAAACTGTCATCAGGGAGACTGCGGCCTTCCTCGTCACCTGTCCGCCCGCCGCCCTGCTTTACATTTGACAGAACCCACCCCGGACAGTATCCTGCGAAGGCTCCATTACCTTAGACACAAGGAGAAGCGGATGAGCAACCCCTGTCTTTTCTGCAGGATCGCCAGCGGTGAAATCCCTGCCAAAAAACTGTACGAGGACGATGAGGTCTTCGCCTTCTGGGACATCTCCCCCCAGGCGCCCACGCACTTCCTGGTCATCCCCAAGAAACACCTCAGCGGCCCGGGCGCGGTTTCAAGCGAAGACGAGGCGCTCCTCGGCAAGGTCGTCCGCATCGGCGCGCAACTGGCCCGGGAAAACGGCGCGGAGCAGTGCCGCCTGGTCATGAATAACGGGGCGGACGCGGGGCAGACCGTGTTCCATCTCCATCTCCACGTTCTCGGCGGCAGGGCCATGTCCTGGCCGCCGGGCTGAACCAGTAAGCGTTCAGCAGCACCACATCTGCTTTGTCATCGACCTGGTCCGCATACCCTATGTATTGCGGACAGGCCTCTTTCGCGCATCTGCGGCACTGCTGAACGCTTACAAAACCACTACGGTAACGACAAACCATGCCCCCAGTGATCGCCTTCATCGGCAAGCCCGACTCCGGCAAGACCACGCTGCTGGAAAAGCTGATCCCGGAACTGCGCCGGCGCGGCTACCGCATCGGCACCATCAAGCACCATGTCCACACCTTTGAAATGGACAAGCCCGGCAAGGACACCTGGCGCCACAAGCAGGCCGGCGCCAACACCGTGGCGCTTTCTTCCCCCACCGGGTTGGGCATTATCCGCGACGTGGACGGGGATCTCACCATCGAAGAGCTGGTGGGCCGCTATTACGGCGATATCGATCTGGTGCTCATCGAAGGGTACAAACGGCTGGGTCTGCCCAAGATCGAGGTCTTTCGCAAGGCCTTGCATGCCGAACCCTTGCCGGATCGCGATGAAACCTGGGTCGCCATGGTCAGCGACAGCTCCTGCCCGGCGGATCTCCCCTGTTTTGGGTTGGACGATGTGCTCGGTCTGGCCGATTTTCTCGAGGAGCGGTTCATCAAGCCCTTTCCCAGGCAGAAAACCAGCCTGCTGGTAAACGGCCAGCCGGTCTACCTCAACTCCTTCGTGGAGAGCTTTCTCCGCCAGGCCATCACCGGGATGACCTGTTCGCTCAAGGGGTGCCAGAACCCCGAAGAGATCATCATCACCATCCGCCAGGCCCCGCCGGAATGATGGCGCAGATTTCCCAGGTTGCCGGGGTGGTGCTGGCGGGCGGCAAAAGCTCGCGCTTCGGGAGCAACAAGGCCCTGGCCCTCCACCATGGAACCGCCCTGATCGAGACCATCACCCGCAGGCTTGCCGGCCTGTTTCCCGAAACCCTGCTCATCACCAATACGCCCGAGGCTTACGGTTTTCTCGGCTGGCCCATGGCCGGCGATCAGTACCGAGATTGCGGCCCCCTGGCCGGGATTCATGCCGCCCTGAAAACGATCTCCCAGCCCCGCGCCTTTGTCTGCGGCTGCGACATGCCGCTGGTCAACCCGGAGCTGATCCGTTTTCTCTGCGAACTGCCCGGCGACCATGAGGTGGTGCTGCCCTGGCTGCCCGAGGGGCCGGAGCCGCTATACGCGGTTTACAGCAAAAAGATCCTGCCGCTCATTGAGGAGCATCTTGCCCGCAACCAGTGCAAGATCGGGATGGTGTACGAAAAATTGCGCCTCCGCAAGGTCACCGCCGCGGAGATATTGCAGGTTCTGCCGGATCTCACCACCTTTCAAAACATCAACGAGCAGCAAGACCTTGCCCGCCTTGCCTCCCTGGAAACATAAGCCATGCCGATCCTCTCGCTTGCCGAGGCCCAACGGCTGATTGTCGGCCATTGCCCTGCCCTGCCCGCAAAGGCTGTTCCCCTGCCGGAAGCCGTTGACCGCATTGCCGCCCAAGCCATCAAGGCTGTGCGCCCGGTGCCGGATTTTGCCCGCTCCGCCATGGACGGCTATGCCGTCAACAGCCGCGACCTGACCGGTGGGGCAGAACCGGTAGCCCTGAAGGTAACCGGCGAGATCGCCGCGGGCACCACCGAGCTGCCGAGGCTTGCCAAAAAAAGCGCCATCACGATCATGACCGGCGGCGCCCTGCCGCCAGGGGCCAATCAGGTTGTCCCCTTTGAGCGCTGCCGGAAAAAAAAGGACCTGGTGCTGACGGACAGCCCGCCCCGGCCCGGTGCCTTTATCCGCGTCCGGGGCACGGACCTCTCCGCCGGACAGACCATTGTCCGGGCCGGAGCCAGAATCGAACCCCAGCACCTGCCGCTTCTTGCCGAAAGCGGCCTGGCCCAGGTCCCCGTGGTTGGCCGCCCGGAACTGGCCCTCATCTGCACGGGCAGCGAATTGCTCGATACGGCGGCTACCCCGGAGGCCGGCCAGATCGTCAGCGGCAACCGTTTCCTGCTCGCCGCCCTCATCCGGGCCGCGGGGGCAACTTCCCGCGACTTCGGCCTGGTGGCCGATGACTGCGACCGAATTGTCGCCTTACTGGAAGAGGCCCTGCGCGGCCCGTCCCAGGGGGTGGTCACCACCGGCGGCATGGGGCCGGGCAACTACGATCTTTTGCCCCAGGCCTTTGCCAAACTCGGGATCCGTCCTGTCTACACCGCCTTGGCGGTCCGCCCTGGCCGGTCAACCATGTTCGGCCTCTACAACGGCAAACCGATCTTCGCCCTGCCGGGCCCGCCGCCCGCGGTGTTCCTGCTCTTTCACGAGCTGGTCCTGCCGGCCCTGCGCGCCATGCAGGGGCAGCGACGCCCCTTGCCCCCGCTGGTGCGCGCCACCCTCACCGCCCCAATCCTGCTGAAAAAAACCGGGCTGCTCAACCTCAAAGGCGCGGTGGTCCGCCTGAGGGGCAAGGGTCTCTTCGCCCGGCCCACCGGCAAAAACGAGGCGGCCAACGCCATCATCCATCTGCCGGCCAGCCGGAGGCACCTGCTGGCCGGAGAAGATGTCTCCCTGCGCCTCTGCACCCCGGATTTTCTTTAAAATTGCGCCCACCTCGTCCTCTTGATTTCTGCACTGCGCCATGATACAACCCGCTTTGACAGAAATTATAAAACCATGCCCGACCGAAGGGGATATCCATGCTTGAATTGCGTTTTATCAGGGAAAATCTGGATCTCGTCAAAGAGAAACTCGCCTTTCGGGGGATCACCGATTCCCGCATCGACGATTTTGCCGCCATCGATCTAAAGCGCCGCACCCTGCTCTCCGAGGTGGAATCGCTGCGCAACAAACGCAAGACCGCTTCCCAGGAAATCGGCAAGCTGAAAAAGGCAGGGGTCGAGGCCGAAGAGCCCATGGCCGAGATGCGTCAGGTGGGGGAGCGGATCAAGGAGATCGAAAACGAGCTGGTCGGTCTGGAGGAAGATCTCCGGAGCATCGTCCTGACCCTGCCCAACCTCTGCGACGATTCCGTGCCCCGGGGCACCAGCGACACGGACAACCTGGAAATCAAGCGCTGGGGCGCGGTGCCGCAATTCGGTTTTGCGGCCAAGGCCCACCATGAGCTGGGGGAAGCGGCCGGGGTCATCGATTTTGAACGGGCGGCCAAGCTTTCCGGGGCCCGCTTTGCCGTGCTCAAGGGGTTTGCCTCCCGCCTGGAGCGGGCGCTGATCAACTTCATGCTCGATCTCCACACCCAAAGGCACGGCTATACCGAGATCCTCCCCCCGTTTCTGGTCAATTCCCAGACCATGACCGCCACCGGCCAGCTGCCGAAATTCGAGGCGGACCTCTTCCGCATCCAGGACTGGGATCTCTGGCTGATCCCCACCGCCGAGGTGCCGGTGACCAACCTGCACCGGGACGAAACCCTGGCCGAGCACGAGCTGCCCATCAAATACACGGCCTACACCCCCTGCTTCCGTTCCGAGGCCGGCGCCTATGGCCGCGACACCAGGGGGCTTATCCGCCAGCACCAATTCGACAAGGTGGAGCTGGTGAAATTCACCACCCCGGAGACCTCCGGCGTCGAGCTGGAAAGCCTGCTGGCGGACGCGGAAGAGGTGTTGCAGCTGCTGGAACTGCCCTACCGGGTGGTGCAGCTCTGCAGCGGGGATCTCGGCTTTTCCGCCAACAAGACCTACGACATCGAGGTGTGGATGCCTGCCCAGGACACCTACCGGGAGATATCCTCCTGCAGCAATTTCGGGGAGTTTCAGGCCCGGCGGGGGGGGATTCGATATCGGCCCAAGGGCCAGAGCAAAAGCGCCCTGGTCCATACTCTAAACGGCAGCGGCCTGGCCGTGGGACGGACCCTGGCCGCCATCTTTGAAAACTACCAGCAGGAAGACGGCACCATCGCCATTCCCAAGGTGCTTGCGCCCTATTTTGAAAAAAGATTTTGAGGGGGAAGCGCGGACGGCTTAACCGGCGGCGCTTTGCGGGACTTCACTTCAAGACATACTGGTTCTTGCCGTTCTGCTTGGCCTCGTACATGTTCTGATCGGCGCGCTCCACCAGACTCTGCCCGCTTTCCCCGGCCTGGTACTGGGTGACGCCGATGCTGATGGTTTTGCGCACCGTTTCCTGGGGATTCGGTTGAAAAATCTCCCCGGCAAAACGGGTTCTGATCCGTTCCGCCACCACGGTCGCCTGTTCGCCGCTGGTCACCGGCAGGATGATGGTGAATTCCTCTCCGCCGTAGCGGCAGGGAACATCATTGACCCGCAGCGACTCGGCGATCACCTGGCCCAGCCGGGCCAGAACCCGGTCGCCGTCCGCATGGCCGTACGTATCATTATGATGCTTGAAATTATCGATATCCAGCAGCAGCAGGGAGAGCGGCTGGCCATGCCGGCTGGCCCGCTCCACCTCGAGCTGTAACTGGGTGTTGAAATAGCGCTTGTTAAAAAGCCGGGTCAACTCATCAACCAGGCTGAGCTCCTTATAGCGGTGTTCGCTTTCGGCCAGGGCCTTCTCCGCCTTGACCCGCTCGGTGATATCGGTGATATGCTCGACAATCCCGATGAGATCCCCGGACGGCCCCTTGAAAGGCGTGGAAATGATGCTGTAATAGACCGTCTTCCCATTCGGGCCTTGCTTTTCTATCTCGCTTTCAATGCGTTTTTCCCCTTTCTTGATCCGCTGCACAGGACATTGCTCGGTGTTGCACAGGCGCGAGTGAAAAACCTCATAGCACTTGTGGTCATGCACCTTCTCCCGTTTCACCCCGGCCATCTTGAGAAATGAATCGTTGCAGCGCAGGATATCGCAGTGCTTGTCCAGCAGGAGAATGCCCCCGGCAACGGTCTTGAAGATCTGGTTGATCTCGATGTAGGCCTGCTCCGCCTCCATGGCCATGGCATTGGCCCGGCCCAGTGCCTCTTCCAGCTGGAGGTTGTTGTCTACCAGCTCTTCCTGGATTTTAGCCAGGGCCAGATCATCCCCTTCCCGTTGCAGGCAATCCTGGACATGCTTGGAAGCCGCGGCCAGCCAGATGTCGAGCACCTTCCTTTCCACGGGCTTGGCCATGAAATAGTTGACCCCGGCGGCAATGGCCGTGGCAATATCCTCCGGGTTGTCTTTGCCGGAAATCATCAGGATGGTGAGGTATTTCCCCCGTTCGGAGGCGCGAAAGGTCCGGGAGAGCTCCAGACCGTCCATGTCCGGCAGCAACCAGTCCAGGAGAATAAGATGGGGGGAAGCCGCGGCAAAAGCGGCCATGGCCGAAGCAGCGGTGGTGCAGACAACCGTGGTGTAGCCCAGGCTTTCCACGATCCTTTGTAAAAGCTCGCAGACAGCCTGGTCATCCTCGACAATCAGGGCGGTGAACCCTGCTTTTCCCGGCACACACTCTGTCAAAACACTTACTCCGCTGGATGTTTCCGGCACTGTCCCGCCGGGATTTTGTCATGCCGCTTTTATGGAGTATAGCAAACCCGGCGGATTTGTTTCAAAAAAATCCACCGCCTGGCTCATCTCTCCGCCAAGGCCAGTTCGATCAAGCGGTCGAGCAGGGCCGGAAAGGGCAAGCCATGGACGGCTGCCGCCTGGGGGAGCAGGCTGGTCGGAGTCATCCCCGGAATGGTGTTGGTCTCCAACACATAGATGCCATCCCCGGCAACGATCATGTCTGTCCGGCTGTAGCCCTTGAGCTGCAAAGCCCTGTGCGCGGCCAGGGCGATTTCCTGAGCCCTGGCGGTTACCTCGGGCTCCAACTCCGCCGGACAGACCTCCCGGGAGGCGCCCGCCTGGTATTTGGCCTGATAATCAAAAAAGGCATACTCCTCGCCGGGGAAGATCTCGACCAGGGGCAGGGCGGTGAGTTCCTTGTTGCCCAGCACCCCGCCGGTGATCTCCCGCCCTTGCACATACTGCTCGACCATGACCTCGCTGTCAAAGGCAAAGGCCTTGGCCAGCCCCTGGGCCAGTTCCTCCTCGCTCCGGGCCAGACTCATCCCCAGGCTGGAGCCCTGGCGGATGGGCTTGATAACCACCGGCAAGGAAATCCGCGAAAGCAACCGGCGGGGATTTTTTTGATCTTCCGGCTGCGCCATCTCCCAGGCAGCCACGGTGAGTCCGGCCTGCTGGTAGAGGATCTTGGCCAGATTCTTGTCCATGGCCAGGGCGGAGCCCAAGACCCCGGCCCCCTGATAGGGAATCCCCAGCAGATCGAGAAAGCCCTGCATGGTGCCGTCCTCGCCCAAAGGGCCATGGAGCAGGATAAAGGCCATGTCGATCTCTCCGGCATCCGCTGCCAGCCGGGCCAGATCCGTGGCCGGATCATAGCGGCGGACCTCATATTTTTCCCGGCTGAGCGCCTTTTCCACCCCCTTGGCCCCGGCCAGCGAAACCTCGCGCTCGCCGGATTTGCCCCCGGCGATAAGGGCCAGACGAATCTTACACCCAGCGGGCATAAGTTTCGTTTGAGCAGACGAGCTGCTCAACTCAGCTTTATTTTCCATAGCTTTTTTCCGAATAGTTGCGTACTGATTGAGGAGCCGTAAGGAAATACCCGGTACGCATGGGCCCTTTCCTTACAACTCTTTATGCCGTTTTTGCCGTCACGCTGACGACATTTTTTTTATCACACCGGCTTGTAAGAAATCATGCTGCCCTGTTAGGCCGCACGGAAACAGCGACACTGCGGACGCCAGACAAAAATAACCCCGTCTGCCGACCACGTATCCTTATAATAAGTTCCCTGCTTCTTTTGTAGGGTTTTTTATAGCTATCCGGAAAAACTCCTGCCAGGCGGAACCCCCCAGATGAACCAGCACACCATCCACAAACTGCGGGAGATTGTCGGCCAGGACCAGGTAACCACGGTCCCGGAAGAGCTGGCCTGCTACTCCTATGACGGCACCGGCCAGGAATATCCCCCCGGAGCCGTGGTTTTTCCCGGTTCCACTGCGGAAATTTGCCGCATCATGGAGCTGGCCTCGGCCACCCCGTTTCCCGTGGTGCCGCGGGGAGCAGGCACCGGCATGACCGGCGGCGCCTTGCCCGTGGCCGGCGGCCTGGTCCTGGCCATGAGCCGCCTGAACCGCATCCTGGAGATCGACCCGGCCAATCAGATCGCCGTGGTCGAGCCGGGGGTCATCACCGGCGAGCTGCGCACCGAAGCGGCACGGCACGGCCTCTATTACCCGCCGGATCCTGCCAGCCTGAAGTTCTGCACCATGGGCGGCAATGTCGCCGAATGCGCCGGCGGGCCGAGCGCGGTAAAATACGGGGTGACCCGCGACTATGTCCTCGGCCTGGAAGCGGTGCTGCCCGACGGCCGGATCATCCACACCGGGGTCCGAACCGCCAAGGGGGTGGTGGGCTACGATCTTACCCGGTTGCTGGTGGGCTCCGAAGGCACCCTGGCCGTTATCACCCGGATCACGGTAAAGCTCCTGCCCGCCCCGGAGGCCCGCTCCACCCTGCTGGTTCTCTGCAACGGCATGGTCGAGGCAACCCGCCTGGTGGCAACCATTCTCGCCCACCATACCCCCTGCACCCTGGAATACATGGACCGGACCGCCCTGGCCATTGTCCGGGACAAACTGCCCTTCCCCTTTCCGGCAGAGGCCGGAGCGCTTCTGCTGATCGAGCTTGACGGCCAATCGGATTCCGTACCCCTTGCCACCCGCCGACTGACGGAGTTTTTACAAACCCAGCCGGGGATCCTCCTGAGCCGCACCGCCGAAACCCCGGACGAGGCAGAGCAACTCTGGGCAGCACGCCGCGCCATCTCCCCTGCCGCCTTCAGCCTCAAGCCCCACAAAATGAGCGAAGACGTGGTGGTCCCCCGCAGCCGGTTGCCGGAGTTGGTTTCCTGCACCGAGGCCTTGGGCCGGGAGCAGGGAGTGGTCATCTTCACCTTCGGCCACGCCGGAGACGGCAATATCCACGTCAATATCATGCTCGACAAAAATATTCCCCAGGAGGTGCGCCAGGCCAATACCGCCAAGCAGCTGCTGTTTAAAGAGGTTCTGCGCCTGGGCGGCACCCTGTCCGGCGAACACGGCATTGGCCTCACCAAGGCGACCTACTTGCCCATGGAGCTTGACCCGCCGACCATGGCGCTCATGCAAGAGATCAAAAAACTCTTTGACCCGCGCAACATCCTCAACCCAGGCAAGATCTTCCCTCCCCAGGCGGCACTGGAAAAAAATATTTGACAATCAGCGCAATGATCGGCTATATAAACGGTTTCTTTTTAAGCCGTTGCAGTTAAGATAATATCGATCCACTGGATGGCAAAAACGGCATAAGGAGCCGTACCGAAATGATCAGCAAGGCAGAGATTCTTTCGTAACGGCTCCTAAAAATATGCGCCATTTCAACTTGTTCTGAAACAGGCGTTGGCTAAAAATTCTGAACCATGACGTTGCAACCCGCATACTGGAGAGATCATGATCGAAATAGAAGTGAGAGGGGATATCGAACAGGCGATTCGGCTGCTCAAGAAAAAAATGCAGCTTGATGGGATGAAGAAAGAGCTCAAACGCCGCGAGTACTACGAGAAGCCCAGCGCCAAACGCCGTCGTAAGCAAGCAGAATCCAAGCGAAAAATCCGCAAGCTCATGATGCGCGGCGAGCGCGACTAACTTGCCGCTCTTCCCCTCGTTGGCTCATTGAATAAATGAACAACAAACGAGGAAAACCTGCTGATCATTGCCCACGCTCCGACCGGGACCGGCCTCAGCCGCCGTCTCCTTCCCCTTCACCCGGCGGAGCGTCTTTTTTTTCCGAGCCTTTCCTCGATCAGTTCCTGCAGTATCTCAGCCTGGAGCGCCGCCTGGCCGCCAACACCATCCTGGCCTACCAGGCTGATCTGGCCTCCTTTCTTGATTTTCTCCGCCCGAAACGGCTCAGCCAACTGACCGAGATTGACGCCAACCACCTCCGCGCCTATCTCGACCATTGCCATGCCCAAGGCATCTCCAACCGGAGCAATGCCCGCCGAATCTCCTCCTTGCGCACCTTCTTCAAGTTTCTCCTGGCGGAAAAATGCATCGCCGTTGATCCCTGTGCCATCCTGGATCTGCCCAAGCCGGGTCGGCCGCTGCCCAAGGTGCTCACCATCCCCGAGGTGAACCGGCTCCTTGCCCCCCCGGCCACTGATAATTCCCTGGCCCTGCGCAATAACGCCATGCTGCACCTGCTGTACGCTACCGGCATGCGGGTTTCGGAGTTGGTCAACCTGCCCCTGGCCGGGGTCAATCTCATGGGCGGCTATGTCCGGGTTTTCGGCAAAGGCTCCAAGGAACGGCTCATCCCCTTTGGCGAGGCGGCCCGGGAGTACCTCAAGGTCTACACCCGGGACGCCCGCCCCCGAATCCTCAAAAAAAGAACGAGCGATTTCCTCTTTGTCACCGGACACGGCAAACCCATGACCCGCCTGCGCTTCTGGCAGATCGTCCAGCAAACCGCGCGCCTGAACGGCATCAGCAAGAAAATCAGCCCCCACGTGCTCCGCCACTCCTTTGCCACCCACCTGCTGGAACACGGCGCGGATCTCCGCTCCGTGCAGATGATGCTCGGCCATGCCGACATCGCCACCACCCAGATTTACACCCATGTGGACAGCAACCGGCTCAAGAGCGCCCACCAGAAATTCCATCCCCGGGGCTGAGCCGTCGTAACCGGCATAAGAAGCCGTAACGAAATGGGCACTGTAACCATAATTTCGTAACGGCTCCTAAATGTCATTGCTCGCTCGGGATGATGGTCTATAATCATTCCAAGAGCTTGCCCTGCCGCATGGCATCTCCCCGATTTTTTTTCAGCACGCAGTCAGCGGAAGATCTGCCCAGGCGAAGTTAGACCGTGAACCGCCCAAGGCGGTCACACTCTTCGCCTCCCCCTTTAACAAAGGGGGACCGAGGGGGATTTAAAAACACCGAAATCGCACGGTCCCGTCCGCAAATCCCCCCTCGCCCCCCTTTTGTAAAGGGGGGATAGACAGAGGCCTTACCAGCTATGGAAGTCATCACCACCCATGTGAACGCCGATTTTGACGGGCTCGCCTCCATGATCGCCGCGCACAAGCTCTACCCCGAGGCGGTGCTTGCCTTTTCCGGCTCCCAGGAAAGAAACCTGCGGGATTTCCTCGCCCAATCGGTGCAATACCACTACACCTTCCAGCGGCTGAAAAACATCCCCCAGGACCAAATCCGCCGCCTCATCGTGGTGGACACCCGCCAAGCCTCCCGCATCGGCGACTTCAGCCAATGCCTGAATAACCCCGGCCTGGACATCCACCTCTACGACCACCATCCCGATACCCCGGACGACCTGCACGGTTCGGTGGAACAGGTCAAGCTGGTGGGCTCCACCACCACCATCTTTGTCCAGCTCCTCCGCGAAAAAAAAATTCCGCTCACCCAGGAGGAAGCCACCCTCATGGCCATGGCCATCTACGAGGACACCGGCTCCTTCGCCTTTGACACCACCAGCCCGGAAGACCTGGAGGCCGCCGCCTGGCTGCTGAGCCAGGGCGCCAATCTCAACGCCATCTCCCAGTTCATCGCCCAGGAACTCACCAGCCAGGAAGTCAGCCTGCTCCATGCCCTGATCAAATCGGCGACCACCTACACCATCCACGGCCTGGATCTGGTAGTGGCCAAAATAGAACTCCCCGAATATGTTGATGAATTTTCCGTTATCGTCCGCCGTTTCATGGTGATGGAGAACCTGGACACCCTGTTCGCCCTGACCCACATGGCAGGCCGCACCCATCTCATTGCCCGCAGCAGGATCCCGGAGGTGAACGTCGGCGCCATTGCCCGGGATTTCGGGGGCGGCGGCCATGCCTCGGCCGCCTCGGCCACCATCAAGGATCTCACCCTGATCGAGGCGGAAGAAAAACTGATCCAGCTCCTGCACAAGCATGTCCGCCCCCAGCGCCTCGCCAAAGAGCTCATGTCCGCCCCGGTGATCTCCGGCCCGCCGACCCTGACGATCAACGGGGCGGACGAGCTGCTCAACCGCTACAACATCACGGTGCTGCTGATCGTCAATGAGCAGCGCGAGGCAATCGGCCTGATCTCCCGTCTGGTGGTGGGAAAATCCATCCACTTGGGGCTGGGGGATTCCCCGGTGAGCGACTACATGACCACCGATTTCGCCACCCTGCCCCCCACCGCCACCCTGGCCGATATCCAGGAGCTCATCATCGGCCACCGCCAACGCTTCATCCCGGTGGTGGAAAATGGCACGGTCCTGGGGGTCATTACCCGCACCGATCTGCTCCACCTGCTGGTCAACGATCCGGCCCATATCCCGCGCCGGTTGCTGGCCGATACCGACCAGCCCTCCACGGCCCGCAACCGCAACCTCGCCGGGCTGATGGCGGAGGTCTTGAACCGCGAGATCATCGTCCTTTTGCAAACCCTGGGCGAGGTGGCGCAGGAGACCGGCTGCCACGCCTATGCGGTGGGCGGTTTTGTCCGCGACCTGCTGCTGCACGTCAAAAATCTCGATCTGGATGTGGTCATCGAGGGCGACGGCCTGGCCTATGCCAAAAAGCTCGCCAAAAAACTGGGCGGCAGGGTCCGCACCCACGAGAAATTCGGCACCGCCGTGGTAAAGCTGCCCGACGGCCTCAAGGTCGATATCGCCACCGCCCGGTTGGAATACTACGAATATCCGGCGGCCATGCCCACGGTGGAGCTGAGTTCCATCAAGCTTGACCTCTACCGCCGCGATTTCACCATCAATGCCATGGCCATCCACCTCAACCCGGACACCTTCGGCACCCTGGTGGATTTCTTCAACTGCCAAAACGACCTGAAAGACCGGCAGATCAGAATCCTGCACAACTTAAGCTTTGTCGAAGACCCGACCCGGATCTTCCGGGCCATCCGCTTTGAGCAACGCATGGGGTTCAGGATCGGCAAGCACACGGAAAAGCTCATCAAAAACGCGGTGAAGATGGAGCTTTTCGACCGCTTCTTCGGCCAGCGTTTTTTCAACGAACTCACCAGCATCCTCTCCGAGGAGAATCCCCTCCCTGCCATCAGCCGCATGGCGGATCTCGACTTGCTGAGGTTTCTCCATCCCACCCTGCGCATCGACCCCAAGCTCACCACGGTTCTTGAGGAAACCCGGCAGGCCCTGGCCTGGCACCGGCTCCTCTACCTCGACCAGCCGTGCCGACAATGGCTGGTCTACCTCTTGGCCCTCATGACCGGTCTTACCGTCCGGGAAGTGACCGCCTTTTGCGAACGCTTCGAGGTGCCCCTGCGGTACCGGCAGTTTCTGGTCCGGGAAAAACTCGCCACCACCCGGATTGCCGGGATCATGAAGCGCGCCATGCCGGAAAGCCCCAGCGGGCTGTATCACCTGCTCAAGGGACTTTCCCGGGAAGGGCTCCTGCATCTCATGGGGCTTATCAAGAAGAAAGCCGGCAAAAAAGCCATTTCCCTCTATGTCACGGAATGGAGCCAGCTGAAGCCGGAAACCGACGGCAACGACCTGGAAAAAATGGGCTACCTGCCCGGACCGCTCTATGGTACCATCCTGCGCTGCCTGCTCGACGCCCGGCTCGATGGCCTGGTGCAGGACCGGGCCACGGAAACCGCCTTCATTAAAGACCATTTTTCTCTCCCGGATCAATAAACCGCCATGGACCTCTCCAAGCTCATTCAGGAAATCGCCATCCTCGCCCCCCCGTTTCTCCTGGCCCTCACGGTCCACGAGTTTGCCCACGGCTTCATCGCCTACAAGCTCGGCGACCCCACCGCCCAACGCTTGGGCAGGCTCACCCTGAACCCGTTGAAGCATCTCGACCCCCTCGGGGTGCTGGCCTTTTTGATCATGAAGATCGGCTGGGCCAAGCCGGTGCCGGTGGATGCCCGCTACTTTAAAAATCCCCGCCAGGGCATGATCTGGGTCTCGCTGGCCGGGGTTTCCGCCAACCTGCTCCTGGCCATAACCAGCGGCCTTGCCGCCCGGCTGCTCCTGCCCCTCGGCCAGGTGCTGCCCATGGCCATCTTCTGGCCGCTCATTCAGATGATCGCCGCCAGCGTTTGGATCAACGTGATGCTGGCCATCTTCAATCTGATCCCCATCCCGCCCCTGGACGGCAGCCAGGTGCTCAGCAACCTGCTCCCTCCTGAGCTGGCCAGAGTCTACAACAAACTCGAACCCGTCGGCTTCTTCATCCTGCTGGCCCTGTTTTACACCGGGGTCATCCCCAGGATCATGCACCCGCTGATCTCCTTTGCGCAGGGGCTGATCCTGGGCTGAAAAATTGGTAACTATCCAGCAGCACCACATCTGTTTTGTCATCGGCCTGCTCATGTGCAACAGCACACTTCGCAGACCTCTTCCGCGCATCTGCGGCACTGCTGAATAGTTACCGCTCTGGGGGAGTATGCTCGGTTTTTATCTTTGGCTGAGCAGCTACAAAAAATGTTGCCTGCCAACCGTATCTTCCATGCTACACTTGCTTGCAGGATAACAAGCAGGCCCTCGCCATTGCCGAGAGTCACAAAAAGGGATGCGTTGCATGAGCCCGAATAGCCCGAACATCCATGAGGTACTCGCCTACGAGATAAAAAAGGAGATAGCGGACCGTTATTTCGGGTTCAGAAAACTTATCGAGGACGACAAGCTCGACTTTGCCGAAAAAACCCGACAATACTCCTTTATCCTGGAGAAACGGATCAGTTTCGACCTGATCCGCATCTACATTGTCCTCAAGGAAGAAGCACTCATCCATCGGTTTTTGGCGCTTACCGGCCTGCCCCCGGATCTTTTCTACGACCCCTACCTGACCCAATCCGACACCATCCGGCAACGGGTTTTCTCCGGGGTGCGCATCCACGGGCTCACCCATGCCGGCCGTTTTAAAAATATGGTCTTCGACTGCTACGAACGCCTTGAAGTGCATGTTGCCGAATACCGGGCAAAATTTACCGAACTCGAAAAATACCGGGAGGAAATCAACGAGGAAATCGAGACCTTCTACCGGAAGAACGATCTGGGTTCCATCATGGGTTTTCTCAAAACCCTGGGCGACCCCAACAAAGCCGGGAGCATGGAGGGCGGCATGGAAATGGGGATGGCCCAGAGCATGGAGGCCAAGATGCGCATCGAGCCGCAGCTGCCGCCGGAGCACTATCTGCCGATTATCCAGTCCCTGCCTCCCATGGCGAGCATCAAGGGCGAGTTGAAAACCATCATTCGCGCCGCCTACGAAAAGCACGGCGCGGAGCTGATCCACCTTTTATCCCGGAAAGACGGCAAGCCCGGACGGGAAATACCTACGCTGTAATTTTTTTGTTTTTGGGGAAATATCGAATAAGCATGTCAGTTACGCTTCACTTATTAATCCCACCCTGGAGGCTCGCATGAAATTCCCATCTGTATCACATAATCATCTGCTACCGATGCCGGTTGTATTCTTCACCGCCCTCTCCTGCTCAACCGCCGCCTTTGCCGCCCACCCGCTGATCACGGACGATGCGGGCACCATGGGCACAGGCAAGGCCCAACTGGAAATGAATGGCGAATATGGCCGTGAAAAGGAAGAGGGTGTCACCACCACGACAACGGAGGGGGCCGCCGCGCTCTCGTATGGCATAAGCGAGACGGTGGATCTGG
>DASWIU010000252.1:0-14547 GCA_036397515.1 Desulfurivibrionaceae bacterium
GCGTTGAACAGGAGGGTCTCGATCTCGGCATCGGCATTCACCCGGGGCAATCCGGCGGTGGAATCCCAGGCGGTTGCACTGCCGAAATCGGTGGTGCTGTAGGGCAGCAGAGTCTCGTCCTGCTCCATCATGCCGTAAGCCACCATGGTGTTCAGGCGGCTGGCCATGGGCAGATCGAAACCGAGCGCCAGCGAGGCGTTCTGGTAGCGGTTGTCCGGCGCCAGGGCTCGTTGCCCGAAGCCGGCGATATTGTGAGCCGCATCCCAGGTGTCATAACCGTTGCCATCGGCATCCGCCACATAGGGGTTCTGCCAGCGGAGGGTGTCGATTTCGTTTTCAAACCCCGAGAGCAGATAAGTGAACAGGGCCTGATAGGTGGGGCGGTTGTACTCGGCTTCGAATTTCAGCTCCTGGGTTTTGTAGTCGATGGGTTCGGCCAACTGGGCATTGAGGGTGCGCGGCGGTCGGTCCCCTATGGGTCCGTAGGTGAGATTGGAACCATCCTTGCGCTCGTCCGACAGCGAGAGGCGGAACTTGAAATCCTGGTGGGGGGTGAGGGACAGGGTCGCCCCGGTTTTGTCGCGCTGGGTGCCGAGGTCGATCCCGTGCAGGGTGGTAGCCAGCCATTCGGCCGTGTCCGCATCGTTCGCTGTCAACTGGGCTGCGCTCGGCACCAGATCAGGGTTTGTGACATCCACAGTGCTCGGCAAGGTGAGGACTCCGTTTCCCTGGTCGATATAAGGCGTCATGGCCTTGTTGCTCAGGTTATGGGGGATCTCGTTGCGGTCGATGACGAAGTTCCAGCTGCCGTAGCTCCCGAAACCGAAACGCAGGGACTGATCGTCCTTCAGCACATTCTTGCCCTGAAAATCCAGGTACCGGGCGGTAGTGGGATCCATTACCCCGAACTCGAAAGTGTCGAGATAAAAGCCATCATCGATATCGCGGTATTCGTTGAATTTGGAAGAGTCCGGGTCCACATCGACTTGGCGGACGCCGACCGTCACTTCCCCGGAACTTTCTATTTTTGCTTCCTCCTGGGCCTGGGCAACCATGGGCGCCAGTAGGAGCAATGATGCTAATGCATAGGTTTTCTTCATGATCATGCCTCCTTTAGCGGGTGAATTTAGCGCCGGATGGGTGATTGGAGCCGTGCTGGGTGATATGGCAGTTCACACAGCCCTGACCGTAGGGGTTGCTGGTCCGGTTGTAGCGCGGCAGATTGATGTGGCCGCCGTAGGAATGACACTGCATGCAGAGGAACGAGCCCTTGGCGTTGAGCAGGTCGGGGTTGTTGGAGCCATGCACCGTGTGGCAGTTGGCGCAGTTTTCCCGCACCACCGGATGCTCCCAGATAAAGGGGCCGCGTTTTTCCTGGTGGCAGTTGAAACAGGTCTCGTTGACCGTCGCCCCCTTGAGCATGCTCTTGCCGACCGAGCCGTGGGGATTGTGGCAGCTTGAACAGGCCATCTTGCCTTCCTTGACCGGGTGGTGGGACTGCTTGTTCATCTGGCCCCGGATGTCGGCATGGCAGGAGTAGCAGACCGAGGGCTCATCCGCCTTGGCCAACAGGGCTTTTTTGCTTTTGTTCTGCATCAGGGTGTGGCAGGAAACGCAGCCGACCTCGCCGGTCTTGTGCTGGCTGTTCTGCCAGTGCATGCGGCCGCCGTCCTGGTGGCATTGCAGGCAGACCTTCGAGTACTGTTCGGTGGAGAATTTCAGGCTGGCGTCCGGCGCGGCCACATGCTCACTGCGCGGACCGTGGCAGGCCTCGCAGTCGCGGGCCTGGAGCGGACCCTTGGCGCCGTGCTGGAAGGTCCGGCCATGCACGGTTTTTTTGTACGCCTCGATCGAATCCGCGTGGCAGCCGACGCAGGCCTCTTTGTCCGTGACGTAGCCAGCCTTGGCAAAAGCCGGGTTGAGCCCGGCCCAGTCCACTTCTCCTGCCTGGGCCGTGGCAATCAGGCTTACCCAGGCAATGCCCATGAGACATGCCCCTGTAAATGTTTTCTTCATAACTCCTCCTCCCTTGGCGGTTTTTTCATGACCTCTTCTCCTCTTTTTCTATTGATAAACAGCAGAAGGCGCTTGCTGCCCGGCACAACTCGTTACCAGGCAGTCCCGGGCGGCAAACCCGCAGTCAAGCAGGGGTTTCCCTGCCAGGCCGCACCGAAGCGCTCCATGCTTTTAAGAGAGTAGAGGGGAATGGCCGGGCGATCTAGATAAATGTGCTTTACGGATCAGGGGGTTCTGTGAAGTTTTATTCACAGGAGGAGAAGGATAGGTGAAAGACGGGCGCTGAAAGCTGGAGACTGAAGACTGAAGACTTGAGACTGAAGACTTGAGACTGAAGACTGAAGGCTGAAGGCTGAAAGCTGATTGTTCAGTTGGCCAGTTTCTTCATCAGGAAGCGGACGCAGCCCAGAACCTGGGTTCCCAGGGAGGTCAGCAGATAGAGTTTGTTTTCGTCCTGGTTCAAAAAACCGGCCTCCTTGAGGATTTTCAGGTGAAAATTCATCTTGGTGTGGTCTTCCAGTTCCAGCTTTCGGCAGAGGTCCATGAAACGCAGGGTTCCTTCCTGTTCGACCTGGGCGAGGATTTTTCGCCGGAGGGGATTGGACAGACAGCTTAGAACAGTGTCGAGATCCAGCGAGGTCCGGCAGCATTCGAAACGGGCCTCCTCCAGGACACGGCCCACCGAGGCAAGCAGGCCGTCAATGCGGAAGGGTTTGGTCACATAATCCGCAGCCCCCTGGCGCATGGCGGCCACCGCGTTTTCCACGCTGGCAAAGGCGGTGATCATGATCACCGGCATCCGGGGCGCTTTGTCCCGGATGCGGCCAAGCAGCTCCAGCCCGCCCAGGCCGGGCATGACCAGATCGAGCAGGATCAGGTCGAAATTTTTGCCGGCAAGATGCTCCAGGGCCTCTTCTCCCCGGCCGGCCTGGGTCACTGAAAATCCGGCCCCGCTCAGCACCTCGGCCACGCTTTCCCGCAAATCCTGATCATCATCCACCACCATGATTTCCGTCATTTTTCCCTCCTTGCGACAAGGCATGGGGGAAGATCAACAGGATGGTGGTGCCGATGCCGACCGTACTGTTGAGTTCGATTCTTCCCCGGAATAATTCCATGATGCTGTAGCAGACGGAAAGCCCCAGCCCCGTGCCCTGGCCCACATCCTTGGTGGTATAGAAGGGCTCCATCGCCTTGTTGAGATGTTCCGGGGCGATCCCTGCCCCTTGATCGGTAATTTCTATGATTACTTCCCCTCCCTGGCAACGGGTGCCGAGGGTAATGAGCCCGCCCGGCGGCGAAGCGTCCATGGCGTTTAAGAGTATATTGAGCAGCACTTCTTCGATCTTCACCTGCACCGCCATGACCGGCAGCAGGGGCAACAGCTTGGTTTCGATGCGGTAGTTGTGGCGCTTGGTGCCCAACAGGGTAAGGGTGCCGGAGATCACCTCGTTGAGATTGACGGGAACCAGGGCGTCTTCCTTCCGGCGCGAAAAATGGAGCAGCTCGCGGGCGATGCGCGAGGCGCGGTCGATGTTCCGCTCGATGGCGGCAAACCGCTTTTCCAGGCCGGCCTCCGGAGTTGCCCCGCTCTGGAGCTCTTTTTTGAGCAGTTCGAAATTCAGGGAGATATTGGTCAGCGGATTGTTGATCTCGTGGGCAATGCCCGCCGCCAGTTTGCCGATGGCGGCGAGCTTTTCCGCCTGGGCCAGATGCAGGATCTGCTGCTCCAGGGTTTTTCTGGTCTCAACATTGAAAACGTTCATGGCCCGCACCAGAAAATAGGTGATCAGGGCGGCGGTCAGACTCCGGAAAATCTCCACCGGGATTGCCAAAAAAGGAATCTTGGCATGGGAGGGAATCACTCCGGCCAGGAAGGCGTAGAGCGCAAAACTTATCCCGGCCCAGCGAAGATGCAGGGCCACCGATGAGCTTAGGAACTCGATCACCCGTCCGTGTCTGATCAGGGCAAAGGCGGCGAGAATTCCGCCCAGGTTGCCGATGGTCAGCCTGGCGAGGATATCCGCCTGTCTGATGGTCCGGAGATCCAGATTTTCCCAGGAGAGAAAAAGGTACATCCCCAGAAAGACGAGGAGAAGGGGGATAAGCACCCGGAGCCATTGCCAGCGGATGGTGGGCTGGGAGCGGAGCAGGGAGATGGCGAAATGGTTCAGGAAGAGAAAGGAAACAACCAGGGTCAGCAGTTTGAGGTAATGGATGGGGAGCAACAGGGCATCGGTGCCGTACCCCAGCCGCAGGTAACATTCGAGCCATTCATGCAGGCCGTGGCTGAAGCCGAAAATGGCCAGGGAAGGCAGGCTGCCCGCCAGGCGCAGCTTGCTTTCCGACATGTCCTTGACCGCGATGGCCAGCCCCAGGAAGATGAAGGTCAGTCCGTAGAAAAAATAGAGCAGAACTCCGCTGGGGCATTGGCTGGCTGGCATGATGGTGTCGCTTTCCCCCGCTTGACCGTGTTACCGTTTTTTCCCGGTTGCTCGCTGTGAAAAGGGCTTTTTTAACGGATACTGTGTCGCCCCATGCCCGCGAGGAAGGCTCAGCTTTGATGGGCTCGCAACAACTGGCATTTTCTTTAAAGGTGCTTCGACAGGGCTCTCCTGAGTTTGCCGAAGGGCTCAGCACGAACGGAATATCAATTGTTAAGATAATATCCGTTCGCCCTGAGCCCTGTCGAAGGGCAGTTGTTGCGAGTCCATCAGCTTTTTTCCGGTGGGGCCTCTTCTTCGTTGTCCAGATGGATGGAGCTGATCAATTCGGCGGGGATGCGGCCGCGGATCTTTTTTACCGTGGAAAGAATGGTATGCACCGGATACTCTTCCCGAATCTCCTCGCTCTTGTCTTTATATGAGGTGAGGATAAATTTTTTGTTTTTGACATCGAACTTGTGGGTCCAATTGATCTCGATGGTTTCCGGGTTCTCCTCAATCTGCACCGCCAGCTTTTCCCCGCCTCGCGCCACCTGGATGGCGTCCATGTCCGTTACCTCCAGAAGCCAGGCATCGCCGCCGGTGGTGGAGAAGAGCACGAAAACCCCCAGGGCGAGAACGGCGGCTTTCTTGGCCCCGGCGCTTTCCTGGATTTTTTCGACCTCAACCCGTACCGAGGGGATCGTGGGTCTGGCCGGAGCGCCGGCGCCGGTGGTCAGGCAGCATTTTTTGAATTTCTTGCCGCTGCCGCAGAAACAGGGATCATTTCTTCCTATCTTGGCCATATGGAGTCTCTCTTCTGAGGGTATGGTTTCATCTTTTGTGTGAAGCTCCGCCACTATGCCACGCCCGGCATGGTTTGTAAAGCCGCGGAGGATTATCGTTTTCAGTTTGCCGGGGCCGAGTCCATGCGGACCATCTTTTCCTGATCGCAGTAGTACTGGACCAGTTGGGAAAAAACATCGTCGCGGCCGGTGTAGATCTTGGTGTTGCTGTTTAGGATCTGCACCAGGGCCTCCCCGTAATCGTCAACTCCGATGATATTGTCGGAAATGAGGCTGTTGCCGCATTTGCCCGTGAGCAGGGTGTCCATGTACCGGTTGACGTTGGCCCAATAAACCTGATTGTTGCGGAAATTGGTATCCTCGCGTTTTGCCTTGTCGAGGTTTTTGTCCATCATCTCCTGCATTTCCTGCTGAAAAAGATGGTTGTAGATGCGGCCGGCAATCTTGGCCGGCGCGTTGCCCGAGGTGCCCACGCTCTTGAAGCCGCCGGTATTGGTGGTCACGGAGATCAGCATGGTCAGGGTCCGGTCCTTGCGGGCCTGCCGGTCGCGATACGGGTTGAAATGGCTGATGAACAGGGCGGACTTGTTCATCGGCGCGGTGCCGGTCTTGCCGGAGACCAGATTCTTGTGATGCTTGAATTCGGTTTTCATGGCCGAGCCGGTGCCGCGATTGCAGACCTCGTACAGGGCGCTCATCTCCGCTTCCCGTTCCTTCTTGGATTCGAAGAGCGGGATCTTGGCGTACTGGTCGTCAAGGTCCCGGTCGTAGACGGTTTTGCCGTTGATCTGGATCCGGCGCACAAAGGAGGGATCGCGGTACTGGCCGTCCAGAAAGGCGTTGTAGATGCCGAGCCACTGCTGCACCGACACCGCCGAGGAGCCGATGCCGAACGGCCAGTATTTGGCGTCTTCCCTGCTGTAGTCGAGGCCGACCTGGTCGAAGCCCAGGAGCATGGCGTTGCGGAGCAGGGGGGTGGTGTAGAGCCTGGCGAAGATCGTGTTGATGGAGATCACCTGCGCTTCCAGCAGGTTGTATTCGCGGCCCATGGGATGGCTGGCGTCGTAGTTGTACCAGTTGCGGGGCAGCCAGGTCTGCCTGCCGTCGCTGGCCACATACTTGTATTCGATGGGCTTGTCGGCAAAGCGGTCGCTCATCTTGGTATTGTTGGCCACCATGGCGTAATAGGCAATGATCGGCTTCATGGTGGAGGAGGGGGTGATCTTCGCCTTGCGGTTCATGAGGTCGATGATCACCGCCTCATGGTTGCCGCTCTTGGCGGCGCTGGTGTCGTCGGTGGCGGTTTCGCCGGGCTCCGGCGCCTCGTCTTCCTCCTCGTCCTTTTCGTCGTTCCTGGTTTGCAAAAACTCCTTGCCGCCCACGTAGGCGACGATCTCGCCCTTCTGGTTGACGGCAATGAGGCCGACATTGATGTTATGCTGCAGGTATTCGAGAAAGCTGTTGAAATCGGTGTAGGGCGGAGTAAGGCCGCGGGAGGTGTAGCGTTCCTTGTCGCGCTGCCAGGTCCCCTGGTTGCTGGTGGAGAGAACCTCTTTAAAATAGCTGCTCCGCAGGAATTCGCCGATGATTTCCTTCATCTTTTCGATCAGGGCCAGGTCCGTGCCGGTCTCGATGGAGACCTCGCCTTTTTCCTCAAGCAGGAGTTGGGAACCGGTAACCTCGCGGCCATTGATGGTGTACGTCCGGGAGGAAACCTCCTTGATGACGTTCCAGGAGGTCCACTCCTCCTCGCCGTACAGCGGGGAGCGGAAATCGCGGAAACCGAGGCGGCGGATGGATTCTTCGTCGCTCAACAGCCAGCCGCGGTACTGCTCATCCGGGATTTCTTTCTGTTTCCAGAGGTGGGTGAGGGCGAGATTGATCTTGTTGATGGCGCTTTTGGCATGGCCCCGCATGACCGGGGAGAGGTCGCTGAAGTTTTTGCCGTTGACGATCTCATAGAAGGCGACCTGGCGGTTGTGGTTGGGGATAAAGGAGCCGATGGTCACCAGCTGCTGCATGTTCAGGGCGGCCAGGTCTTTTTTGAAATAGTTGGTGGCCGCGGCCGGGAAACCATAGATGTTGGCGCCCACCGGCACGGTGTTGATGTAAAAATTAAGGTTCTTTTCCTTGCCGAATTTGGCCACCATCATGTAGGCGATGATGATCTCTTCCAGCTTGTTGGCGATGGTCCTGTCCTCGTTGCCCAGAATCTTTTTGGCGTTCTGCATGACAATGGTGCTGGCCCCGCGTTTATCGCCCTGAAGGGTGTCTTTCACCGCGCCGACCAGATTCAGCCAGCTGACCCCGGGGTGGATGAGAAAGAGATTCTCATACCAGGCATTGTCGGGGTGGGGCAGGAAATAATGATCCTCGCAGGCCAGCAGGGCCTTTTGGGCAGAGGCGGGGAGCTGCTGGGTTACCTTGCGTTTTCCGTAGGACTTGATGATCGCGCCCCGGCTGTCCTTGATGTCGGCGGAGTGGGCATAGGTTTCCAGGTCGTCGGGCAGCCGCTCGATGGGGGCGGTGTCATAGATGGAGCGGGCAATGAGGACCTCGATGATATGCTGGGTCGGGCCGGGGAGGTAGTTGAGGACGAAAAGCGCCAGGCTGAGCAGGATGCCCCATTTCAGAAAACGCGGAATCCAGTATGCGCCCCAGAACAGGAAGCGGTTGAAGGGGTTCTGCCAGGGGTACACCTGGCTGCCGCGCTTATCGTCGTCCCGCATCTCCAGGTACTGGCGGTACCGGCCGCTCAGGCTTTTGCTTTTTCTGATCTTGCGGATGATGGATTTTTCGTCAAGACCCTTTTTGACATCCTTGTCCGAGAAAATATGCCGGTAGGCCTTGTATTTGATGGCCTGTTCCCTGGGGTCGAAGACTTTTTTCTGCCCCTGGGCGTCGGGTTTGCCCGTTGGTTGGGGCGATTCTGGTTGCTTTGGCGTGTCCACGGAATGTTATGGCCTCGGATTCTGCTACAGAGTGGGGCATCTTTTTTTTGAGGGGATTCTTCCTCGGATTCGGCAAGACTCTGTCACCCCCCCGGGTAAGGTGGTATAATACCCCATCTGAATATTTTTTACAGCACTGCTCTTGATCCTGTCGAAATTATGCCGGGCTCGCAAAAAGAGAAAAAGGTGCCGGTCCGAAACCCGGAAGCAAAGCGTTATAAAAGATTGCTCCGGCGGTTAAATATGCAAAGCTGATGATAGCTATCGCGGCTGAAGCCGCTCCTACAAACAACCGAGATATCCGACCCGGTAGGAGCGGCTTCAGCCGCGATAACCCTTTCACTGTTTAACCACTGGAGCAATAGTAACCGTTGTGATCGGGTTTTTTTGCGATTTTAACGAATATATTATGAAGTATTTTTTCATTCTGGTCGATGACTGGTGTGGGTGCGCTTGGTTTCTTGGTTCTGTTGAGGATGCTGGATGATTTTTTACTGCGATAAATGCCGATATTCCGTAGAGGTTGAAGACCGTCATGCCGGCAAGGCAGTGCCTTGTCCGAAATGCAGGCATACCGTTGTCGTGGGTAAAAAATCGGCGAAGGGAAACGACCCTGATCGGGCTAGCTTTTTTTGCCACAAGTGTGGCTTTCAGAAGCAGGTGCCGTCGTCCGTGGCCGGCAGGAAGATGCCATGCCCCCAATGCCATTCGCGGAAAACCGTTATCCGGGTTGCCGATCAGCGGGGGGGCGGACGCCCCTTTCTTGCCCGGTTCGGCCTGGCGCTCGCCGCGGTGGCGGTCTTCGTCCTGGTGGGAGGCGGCGGGTATCTGGTCCTGGATAATGGCGGAAAATGGTGGTCCCGGCTCTCCGCCTCGGTTCCTGCCCCTGCCGTTTTGAGCCAGGAAAGCCGGACGGAAGAAAAAGGCGCGGCTGCCGTGGCGACCGGCGCTGTCTGCATTCCCCGCTTTGCCGGCAAGGATTTTCACGGGGCCAATCTTGCCGGCAAGAATCTGCGGGGGCTGAATTTTCAGAATGCCAATTTTGAAGGAGCGAACCTGCGGGAGGCTGATCTGCGCGGGGTGAATTTCAGCCAGGCAAATCTGCAGAGTGCCGATCTGAGGGAGGCTGACCTCCGGGGGGCTATTCTGGTCGGGACCAGATTCGGCAAGGCCGATCTGTCCCAGGCCAGGCTGGGGGAAGCAAACCTCACCGATGCCGATCTTGCCAGGAGCAATCTCCGGGGGGCGGATTTGCAGGAGGCGATCCTGGCGGGCGTTATCCTGCTTGAAACCGATTGCACCGAATGCGATGCGCGCGGCGCTGATTTTTCCGGGGCGACTTTCACCAAGACCAACCTTACCTCGGCAAACCTGAGCGAAGCAAAGCTGGGCAATGTCAATCTGACCGCCGCCTTTCTCCAGGGGGTGAATTTGTCCGGCGCCATTCTCAACGGGGTGGACCTGCGCCGGACCAATCTGCGGGGCATTATCCTGGCCAAGGCGAACTTGAGCCGGGCGAATCTCGACGGCGCCGACGTGCGCGACGTGAATCTGGACGAGGCGAATCTTTCCGAGGCGAGCTTAAGTGGAACCAACCTGGGCGGGGCCCAGCTCAATGAGACGGTCTTGATCCAGGCCAATCTCAATGGCGCGCTTCTCAATGGGGTGACCGCGGAAAAAGCCATCTTCCGGGGGGCCAATCTCACCAAGGCCAGCCTGGCAGGCGGAGAATTTTCCGGGGCGAATTTCCAGCAGGCCAATCTCACCGAGGCCGACGGGGAGAAAGCCGTGATGAGGCGGGTTGATCTGACCGGGGCCAACCTCACCGGCGCCCGCTTGGCCGGGGTTGATTTCGGCGTCCGTACCCTGATGGTCAAGGCCAACCTTACCAATGCCGATCTGCGCAAGGCAAAGCTGAACACCGTCGATTTCAGCGGGGCGAATCTGAACAACGCCGCCCTGCAGGGCGCGGATCTCACCAGGGCGAGGCTGAGCCATGCCTATCTGAACCGGGCGGATCTGAGCAATGCCGAGCTGGCCAATGCCAATCTCAGCAATGCCGACCTCAAGGGGGCAAATCTGTCCGGGATCAACCTGACGGCGGCCAAGCATTTCAATCTCAAGAACCTGCGCGAGACCGTGTTGAGCGATGCGAAGCTGGTCAGTCTGGACCTGCGAAACGCCAATCTCATCGATGCCGATCTGAGCAAGGCCGACCTGGCCAACGTGGATCTGGCCAACGCCGATCTGACCAATGCCGTGCTCACCGGAGCCAATCTCCGGGACGGGGATCTGCGCTGGGCAGACCTCACCGATGCCGATCTCTCCCACGCCATCCTGGTCAATGCCAACTTAAATGATGCCGACCTGAACCGGACCAACCTGGAAGGCGCTGACCTGACCAAGGCCACCTTGCAGAATACGAAAAATATCAAGAGGGCCAAGAAAATCAACACGGCCAAGGGGTTTTCCGCCCCCGGCCCGGAAAGCAGCTCGGGCGCGGTGACTGCCCCGCCCGGCGGCAAAGTCGTCAAGGCCGGGCACGAGGGCAGGGAGTCGGCAGCGCCGCCCGGTCCGGCCCGGCCGGTGAAGATCTGGGCCTTGCAGGTCGAGAGCGCCGGCTTGGTGCAGCAGCCGTTTCAGCAGGTGGCCGAACTGAGCGCTGCCTATGAAGGCATCAGCGACATCGAACTGAACATGAAGAAGCTGCAGATGTTTGCCGGCGGGGCGAACAATATTCCCGGCAAGGTCGGGGCTACCCTGGGCGCCTTGTACTCGGTGAATTTTCTTCCCGTGGACCAGACCCTGCCTCTGGTTATCCAGTGGTACGGGCCGGAGGGAAAACTGATCCGTACCTCCAATCAGCCGGTCAAGTACATGCAGCGTCTGGTCGAAGCCCTTACCATTACGGAAAAAATGCAGAACATCCATGGAACCTGGACAGTCCAATTTTTCCACCGGAACCGGAAGATCGGCGAGCAGCACTTTGAGGTCAGGAAGAGCAAGCAGCTGGAGGTTCGGCTCTCCCCGGAAGGGGCGGTCTTGTAGGCGCGGAGCCGGTGGTTGTCGGTTGTTTGGAGGCGGGCAGTCTTATCTTGCGGTTAATCCCCAACATTTTCAGATGGGCCGACTTGGGGCCCTTGTTCGCCGAGGGCCTGCTGGATGGTCTCGGCCATGGTGTTGATGGTCACCGGCTTCCAGAGGATGGCCCTGATGCCCTGGGCCAGGGCCTCCTCCTTGCTGGTGGCCTCGCTGTACCCCGTGGCCAGGATAACCGGGAGATCGGGGCGTAGCGTCAGGCATTGCTTGGTCAGTTCCAGGCCGGTGAGGCCGGGCATCATCTGGTCGGTGAGCAGGAGGTCGAAGGCCCGGGGGTCTTGCCTGAAGCAATCCAGGGCGTCCTGGCTGTTGCTGAAGGCGGTCACGGTGTGCCCCAGTTTCTTGAGAATGCTTTTTCCCAGCCGGACAAGCATTTCTTCGTCATCCACCAGCAGGATTCTGGCTGCCAATGAGGTGGACCCGGTTTCCCCCCAGCCGGTCAGGGCGGCGGAAAAAGCCGCTTCCACCCGGGGGAAATAGATGTCAAAGGTGGTTCCCTCGTTGAGCGCGCTTTTCACCGCGATCACGCCCCCGTGGTTTTCCACGATGCCACGCACGGTTGCCAGGCCAAGCCCCGTGCCTTCTCCCTTTTTTTTGGTGGTGAAGTAGGGGTCGAATACCCGCTCCAGCGTGGCTTCATCCATGCCCTCTCCGGTATCCGAGACCGTCAGCCGCACATAGCTTCCCGGTGGCGCGGAGCCTGCCGGCTGGTCGCCCGTCTCCCCACTGATTACCGCATTTTGCAGTCTGACGATCAGGAGGCCGCCCTGTTGCTGCATGGCGTGGTAGGCGTTGGTGCAGAGATTCATGATCACCTGGTGGATCTGGGTGACATCGGCGAGGATTGTTCCGCAATCACCGGCGATCTCCGGACGGATATCGATGGTGGACGGGATGGTGCCCCGGATCAGCTTGAGCGCCTCCTTGACCACGGAGTGGATCTGCAGCGGCTGCTTCTTGAACTCCGCCCTGCGGCTGAAGGTCAGGATCTGCCGGATAAGATCTCCGGCCCTGCGGCTGGCGCTGATAATCTCGGCAAGATTGTGGGAGAGATCGCTGTCCGGCTCGACCTCGAATTTTGACAGCTCCGCATAGCCGAGAATGGCGGTGAGGATGTTGTTGAAATCATGGGCGATGCCCCCGGCCAGGGTGCCGATGGCTTCCATCTTCTGGGCCTGGAGCAGTTGGTCGGCCAGTCTTTTCTGGTCGGTTATATCCCGGATTACCTCCACGGCCGCAATGATTTCCCCCTTGCCGTCGCGGACCGGGCTCACCCCCAGCTCGAAGAACAGATTTTCCCGGCCGGTGGTTTCATGCATTTCAAACCAGTGGGGGGCGCCGTCCTTGATGCAGCCCGGCAGGCCGCAGTTTTCGCAGGGAGTCTCCCGCCCGTGAAAGGCTGCATGGCAAAGCTGCCCGGTGCAATCGCCGTAGCGTTTGGTGAGGACGGCATTTTGAAAGAGGATCTTGAACCCACGGTCATGCATGGAGAGGCCATCGCTCATGGCGGAAAAAACCGCCTCCAGGGTGTTTTTCTCCTGGGAAAGCCTTTCCTCGGCAAGTTCCTGGTTGATGATGGTGCGCTGGAGCCTGGCATTGGCCCGGGTCAGTTCGGAGGTGCGCTCGCCCACGATTTTTTCCAGGCTGTCGCGGTATTGTTCCAGTTCCAGCTCCGCTTTTTTCCGGGCGGAGATGTCGCGCAGGATGGCGCCGAGATACGGCTCCCTGTTTTTCCGGGCGATGGCAAAACAGCTTATTTCCGCGGCAAGATGGCTCCCATCCCGCCTGACCAGGATGGTTTCCTGCGGGGCGACGTTCTTTTCGGCCAGAATTCGGTTCCAGAGTCTGCCGAGGGCGGAACGGTATTTGGGATGGATGATTTCGGTGATCGGCCTGCCCTGGACTTCTTCTTCCTGGAGGCCGAGGAGCCGGGTCAGGGCTGAGTTGACAAAGATCGTTGTTCCCAGCCCCTTGCTCAAGATGATCAGATCCTCGGTGTTTTCCGAGATCATCTGGAAGCGGATGTCGCTTTCCCAGAGGGCCATCTCCGCTTGGCGCAGTTGCGTGATATCGGGGAGAAAGGCGAGTACGGCAGGTCTGCCTTCCCAGTCGATGACTCCGGCATTGATTTGCAGCCATTTCGCCTCTCCCTTGACGTCAATCACCCGGAACTGATAGATGTCCGGCACCTCCTTGCCCTGCAGCCTCTGGGTGGAGCGCTGGATGACCATCTCACGGTCTTCCGGATGGATAAAGGTGTGGAAGGGCCGTGAATGATAGGCGTCCGCGGAATAGCCGGTTACCTCAAGGGCCCGGCGGTTGAAGTATTTGAGCTGCCCGTCCTGGAGAACCAGAATGGGCTCGCCTGCATCTTCCACCAGCCGCTGGAAACGGGCGCCTGTCCGCAGCGCGGTGACATCTTCCCGGCTCACCACCAGGTGGCGGACCTCCCCGTTTTCGTTACAGACCGGGACATACCGGGTCCGCAGGTACAAGGTCGTGTTGGGCCGGCCTTGGAGGGCGTAGCCCCGGTCCGGGGCCAGGCAGGTTGTTTTGTCTCGCACCGCCTGGAGAAAAGGGGCGCGATCATCGGGGGAAAGGGTGGTCGTGCTGTTTTTTTCGGAGGTGTTTTTCGGGAAAGTGGGCAGGCTTTGGGCCGCGGTATTCGCCAGAAGCAGGGTGCCGTCCGGAAGATAGATTTCCGTGGGGGTCGGGAGACTCCGCAGGATTGCGTACAGCTCGGCATGGTCCTTTTCAGGATTTAGAGGGGGCTGGCCGCATGTGGGAAAGGTTGGAGTCGCCATCGTTCTTTTCATTTGCCGTCGTCGGCGTTGCCTGGGTTTGCCGTTTGCGGAACAAGGAAAGGATCGCAGAATCTATTGTATAGGAATAGGGCGGGGAGCGGACAAGTTTTTTGTGGGAAAGAGAAATTTTTCGCTCGGGACCGCGGGCAATGGCGGCCGGGCAGGGCAAAAAAGGTTCATCCGGGAATTGCGGGGGACGGACCATGAAGTCAGTGTGTTCATTTCTTTGCTTGCCCAAAGAAACGAACCAAAGAAAGGGCACCCGTGTCTCTTGTCCCGCCGAAGGCGGGATACCCTGTGCTCCTCGATGCTGCCGGGGCTTTGCAAACTCGGCTGCGCCTCAAACAGTGCAAATCCCCTTTTCGGCAGCCTCTCCGGTGCTCGGCTGCGTGCCAATGGGAGTCTTTTCTCCCCCATTTGTCCTGCCGCGCCTCGCAGACGGGGGCGG
>DASWIU010000253.1:0-15175 GCA_036397515.1 Desulfurivibrionaceae bacterium
TCTTCCGGGCGCAACCGACCACGCCCCCTCCCTCCCCGGCCACTCTTCCGAGGCCGGAATGCCGAGGGATTTCGATTTACTTTTCCCTGGTTCTTCCATATCCTATCAGACAGTATCGTACAGCATAATGACCAAGATTGAATCATTAAGGAGCAAACCATGACCATCGTTGAAACCGTCCTGCTAAGCGCATTACCGATCCTTCTTGTGACAGGCAGCGCTGCCGGATTGCTTGTCGGTGCCGTCTTGATCTTACGCCCGCACTGGTTGGCGCGCGCAAGCTTGACTGCCAACCGCTGGATTTCCACACGCCACATCGCCAAATTTTTAGACATCCCGATCAATGCCGATTCTTGGTTTTACCGTTATCCCCGCGCCAGCGGGCTAGCTACCTTGGCGGGGGCAAGTTATGTCCTGTATTTTTTCAGCCTGCGGATTGATACAATCAGCGCCGGTTCAGGGTACGGCGGGGTGTTCCTTGAGACCATGGTCTTGATCGCGCTATTGGGGGCGGCGCTTGCCTTGCTCGTCAGCCTGATCGTGCTCTTTCGCCCAAGCCTGTTGCGCAAATTCGAAGCCGCCGCCAATGAATGGATTTCCTTGCGGGACGCCATGAAACCGCTGGAGCTTTTGCACAACAACGTGGATGAATTTACCTTCCGCCACACCCAGCAAATGGGCGTGGTGTTGGTGCTGTGCAGCATTTATACCTTGGCGGTATTCACTTTCTTGGCAAGATGAGAAAGGAATATTGGAGAGTCATTTCCGGGCGCGAGAGAGAGAAACCAGAGATACTTTTTTGGACAAAAATTGCCAAACGGGGTCATTCTTCAGCAGGAGATGCCGCCATGGCAACCATGAATATTTCCCTTCCCGACCCCATGAAATCGTGGGTTGAAAAACAAGTCCGCACCGGCCAGTACAGCAATGCCAGCGATTATGTCCGTGATCTGATCCGACAAGACCAGGAATATCAGGACAAACGCGAGACCCTTATCAAGGCGCTCATTGCCGGAGAAAACAGCGGCGTTTCCGAACGCACGGTCGGGGACATCTGGCAGGATATCAAAGCACATCGAGGTCTCGATGTATCGGCTTTCCAATGTCGCCCTTCCAAGTCACACAAGAGAACAATACATGGATAAATTTCTAGAAGCCTCAATCGAGGAAGCGAAAAAGGGGCTGGCCGAGGGCGGGGTTCCCATCGGATCGGTCCTCGTGCTTGATGGCCGGATAGTCGGGCGCGGCCATAATCGGCGCGTGCAAAAGGGAAGTGCGATATTGCACGCGGAAATGGATTGCCTGGAAAATGCCGGGCGGATGAAAGCCTCCGGTTATCGCCGGGCAACGCTGTACTCAACCTTGTCTCCCTGTGACATGTGCAGCGGGGCGATTCTCCTCTACGGTATTCCCAAGGTCGTCATCGGCGAGAACCGTACTTTTCGCGGGCCGGAGGATTACGTGCGATTGCGAGGAGTGGAAGTGGTGATTCTTGACAATCAGGAATGTCGTCAACTCATGGAAACGTTTATTAAAAATAATCCTGAGTTGTGGCATGAAGATATTGGTGAGTAGCAGTCCACATAAAAAAAGCCAAAAACACACCCCTATTTTTTGGGGATAATCAAAAAAATTGCCTTGGCCTCAGTCAAAGACAATGTGGTAGAATTTTCTTATCCACAGTTATCACCAAATATGCCTACAAGCTTTTAAGGGTTGAGGGTCAGTGCGGTAGCGGCGATGGAGGGGTTCCTCCTGGAAAACCCACTGAATAGCAAGCGGCCATCATGCCGGATTTGGCCGAAAAACTCTTCTCAATTAAGGAGGCGGCATGAAACGAATATTGCTCGCAACGATTGTCCTGGGGTCCTTGCTGACGGCCTGTACCGTAATGCCAATGGGAGGGCGCGGCCACGGTCCGGACCGGGTCGTGATCGCACCTTTTCTGCCGTCCATCGTGGTGCTGGAGGCGGAACCCTACTATTTCCAGAGTGGTTTCTACTATTATTACAACGACAACAGGTGGTTCTACTCCCATTCAAAGAATGGCCCTTGGGCTGATTTGCCCAGAGACCGCTACCCCAAAGAAACCAGGTTCAAGAGAAGAGATGGGCGGCAGGACAGGGACCGGGATCACGACAACCGAGGCCGCGGTGACCGGGACCGCGATGATCGAGACCGTTATGACCAACGCCGTTGATATTGACCTGGCGGCACCTCTTTTACTTCGTCCACTTTTTCTCCCCCGGCCATCCTAGATTTTTTTTCATTATCTAGGATGGCCTTGTATTGGAAGGACACGACGGGCACAGAGGAAATGGGGCATCCGGTTTCCTGAAAGTGAGTTGGTGAAAAAAAATATTTAACCGGAAAAAGGGGAAAAAATGTCGGTGGTTATTTGCATCCAAGAGTTTAAAGATCGCCTTGATGCCGGCACCATAGAGTGTCTTTTCGACCTGCGCAATCCCGAGGAATTTGACGCCTGGCGCATCGAGGGAAAGAACCCGGTGGAAACCATCAATATCCCCCAGCTCGACTTTGTCGGGGAGGAGGAGCAGTACCTCCCCCGGCTGCCCAAGGACAAGGAGATCATCGCCATCTGCGCCCACGGCGATGCCTCGAAGTATTGTGCCGAGCTGCTGCGGGCGCATGGCTTCACCGCCTTGAGTCTTGAAGGCGGCATGGATGCCTGGAGCGAATTTTACGAAATCCACCGACTGGGGGAGGCGCCGGCCATCCACCAGGTTTACCGGGTTGCCAAGGGCTGCATCACCCATGTGCTGATCGCCGGCACCGAAGCCATTGTCATCGATCCGGTGCGCCACCTTGCCCACATCGAAAAGATTCTGGCGGAAAGCGGGGCAAGACTGACGGCGGTGCTGGACACCCATCTCCAGGCGGACCATCTTTCCGGGGGCCGGGCCCTGGCGGAAAAGCACGGCGCTTCGTATTGGCTCCACCCTCTGGATGGCGCGGGGGCGGCCTATGCCTTCCAGCCCCTGACGGATGGGGTCCGCTTCCCTTTCGGCGGCAGCACGCTTGAGGTGATCCATTCCCCGGGCCACACCCCGGGCAGCATCTCCCTGCTCCTTGACCAACGGTTTCTTTTTTCCGGCGACACCATCATGAAAACAACCTTGGGCAGGCCCGACTTGGGCGGCAAGGCGGCGGAATGGTCCTGCCTCCTCTACAAGACCCTGTACGAGCGGTTCCGGAAGTTGAGCGACGAGGTGCTGATCCTGCCGAGCCATGCCACCTCCGTCCGGGATGCCAATGCGGCGGGAGTGGTGGCGCTGACTTTTGCCGAAGCCAGAACAAATGAGATGTATCATGTCGAGGGCGAGGCGGCCTTTGCGGCAAAAGTGGCCGCCGCGCTCCTGGAAAATCCGGAACGCTACCAGGAGATCCGCCGGGTGAATCTCGGCCTCGTCACCCATGAGGAGCAGCGGATGCGGGAGCTGGAGATCGGCAAGAACCTCTGCGGCATGGCCGAGGCAAGGAAAAAACTTGCGAGCGCACCGTGAATTTCGAAACAAACAGAAGATTGCGCCAATAAGTTAAATTACACCGGCAAAGCCGGTGGCTTATTGGGTGAGCGCCTCAAAGGCGCCGATAAAACCGTGAGCCGCCCAAGGCGGCCGTATTCTTCGCCTCCCCCTTTAACAAAGGGGGGGGGGATAAAAAGTGCTGCGCTCATGGCAACAACTTGGAGCACGACCGCCGTAAAAGTCAAACTTTATGAGTCCCCCCGGCAAAGCAGGGGGTTTACCTTAAGGAAATTAGGAGCAAACCATGGCAAGACACGTCTGCCCCTGGTGGCTGGCCTATACCTTTGACAATCCCCTGCGGCGGATCTTCCATAAGCCGGAGGAGATCTTCGCCCTGTATCTCAAGGAAGGGATGATTGCCATCGACCTCGGCTGCGGCATGGGCTACTTCTCCATCGGCATGGCCCGAATCGTTGGCGAAAGCGGAAAGATAATCGCCGTTGATGTGCAGCAAAAGATGCTGGATTCGTTGATCCGGCGCGCCCAAAAAGCAGGGGTTGCCGGCCGCATCACCACCGTGTCGTGCGAGGAGAACAATATCGGCATACATGAAGAGGTTGATTTCGCCCTGGCCTTCTGGATGGCCCACGAAACCCCGGATGCCTTCGAATTTCTCCGGCAGGTGCAGGCGATCCTGAAAAAATCGGGCAAGCTTTTATTGGCCGAGCCCAAGCTCCATGTCACCGGCGCCGAGTTCAAAAAAACGGTGGCTCTCGCCGAAAAAGCAGGCTTCAAATACCTTGCTTCGCCTATAATATCCTTGAGCCATACTGCTTTGTTTGAAAAGCCATGAGGCACCACCCTTTGCCACTCTTGGCAAAACCGGAGGATTGAGCCATGCCCCGATTCGGCGCCCACATGTCGGTCAGCGGCGGGATCGCCCTGGCCTTTGACCGGTTGGCCGAGGTAGGCGGCGAGGCGCTGCAGATCTTCACCGCCAACCAGCGGCAATGGCAGGCCAAGTCGCCGACCCCGGCGGAGATCGAGGCCTTCAAGGCCCGGCGGCAAAAGGGGCCGGAAATCCCGGTGGCCTCCCACGATTCCTACCTGATCAACCTCGCCTCGCCCAACCCGGAGACGGCGGGAAAATCGCTTGCCGCCTTTGTTGGGGAGTTGCGCCGCTGCGCGGCCCTGGGGGTCGAATACCTGATCATGCATCCAGGCTCCCATCTCGGCGAGGGGATCGAGGCGGGGCTGCAACGCTTCACCGCCAACCTCGACCGGGCCATGGCCGAGGCTGGCGTTGGCAAGCAGGTCATGGTGCTGCTTGAGACCACTGCCGGCCAGGGCACCAACCTGGGGGCGAGCTTCGAGGAACTGGCCGCGATCATCGCCGGTTCATCCCACCCGGAGCAGCTGGGCGTCTGCTACGATACCTGCCACACCTTTGCCGCGGGCTACGATATCCGCACCCCCAAGGCCTATGCCGAGACCATGGCCCGCTTCGACCGGCTGCTCGGCCTGGAGCGGCTGAGGTTCTTCCACCTCAACGACGCTAAACAGGGCTTGGGCAGCCGGATCGACCGCCACGCCCACATCGGCCAGGGCGAGATCACCGTGGCGGGATTCCGCAACCTGGTCAAC
The DNA here is from genome assembly GCA_036397515.1 of Desulfurivibrionaceae bacterium. Lineage (GTDB taxonomy): Bacteria > Desulfobacterota > Desulfobulbia > Desulfobulbales > Desulfurivibrionaceae > Thiovibrio. The sequence goes on from DASWIU010000253.1 coordinate 5,133, forward strand.
GACCCCCGCTTCCGCAACCACCCCATGGTCCTGGAAACCCCCAAGTCGGATGATCTCCACGAAGACCGGGAAAACCTGGCGCTGCTGCGGAGTCTGTGCAAATAACATCCTGGGGACGGGGTGCGCCATGCAGCCGATCGACAAACTGCTGGCTCGGATCAAGTGGGACAAGGCGTTCGGCGATGCCGCCTTTGAGATCGGCTACCACGACCGGGTGGCCGCGCGCATCGTCCGGCGGCCGCTCGCCGATCTGCTCTTTGAGCCGGGCAACAAGGAGTCCTTTCTGCTCATGGGCGAGGAGGGCGTGTACCAGCGCATCCCCCTGCACCGGGTGCGCGAGGTATACCGCAACGGGGCGCTGATCTGGCGGCGGCCGGGGCCGGCGGCGGAACCCGCGGGATGAATCCCGGGAGCCGCCGCCATCATCCGACCGGATAACGATCTGCTTGACCTTGGGCACCTCTGCCGCGTATGGTCAGCGGGAGGCGGTTGCCATCGGCAGGCCCGCCACTGGGTACGGCACCGCCTTTCGGTTTGCGCCGACTTTACCAAAGCCATGGTTGCCGGGCTTGCGGCAATCCTTAAAACATTCAGGATTGAATCATGAAAAAGCTCAGCCAGTATTTCCTGCAGGGCCTTCTCTTTCTCGTACCGGTGGTGGCCACGATCTATGTAGTGTATGCCGTTTTTGCCAAAATCGACGGCCTTTTCTCCTTTGAGGTGCCCGGGCTCGGATTTCTGCTCACCATCGCGCTCATCCTGTTCGTGGGGTTCGTGAGCTCCAATCTGCTTGCCAACAGCGTTATGCTCCACGTGGACCGGATTTTTGCCCGGATGCCGCTGGTGACCATGATCTATACCTCCATCAAGGATCTGATTGATGCCTTTGTCGGAGACAAGAAAAGCTTCAACAAGCCGGTTCAGGTTGCCCTTGATGCGGACAACCGAATCAGCGTCCTGGGTTTCATTACCCGGGAAGATCTCAATAGCCTTGGGATTGCCGACCGGGTCGCCGTCTACGTGCCGCAGTCCTATAATTTTGCCGCCAATCTCCTCATCGTCGACCGGCGCCAGGTCTTTCCCCTGGCCGCCAACCCGAGAGAGGTCATGAAATTCATCGTCTCCGGCGGGGTTTCCTGGCAAGAGCCAGTCTTTTCTGTTGCACCGCAACCGCCTGGGACCGACAGGGAATGAGCGCATGTGCCAGTTCTGCACCCAGCACGGGGAGGGAAAGAAGTGGTACGAAAACATGGCCAACTACACGGCCGAGGTATTCCGGCAGGTCAATTCCGAACAGAACCTCGCCCGCTTCCTGCGCGGCTTTGCCAAGTCACTCCGGGATGACGTCGCCGCAGCCGCCCGCTGGCAACGCCGCTTCCCGCGGATCTACCGCTTTATTGCCTATCCCCTCCTCTCCCGCAAGATGCAAAAAACCCACTTCGGCCAGATCGTGCCGCTGGAGGACGTGGAGGCGATCCTCTCCCAGGTGGAACACATCGTCCGGCTGCCCTGCGTCTGCCGCCGGGTCTCCCTGGGCGCGGAAAAACGCTACTGCTTCGGGGTGGGATTGGACCTGACCCCGATCCTTGCCCAGGTGCCGGACTTCGCCGCCTTCGAGCACTGGACCAGGGAACAGGCCATCACCTTCATCCGCCAACTGGACCAGGAAGGCAAAACCCACAGCGTCTGGACCTTCAACACCCCGTTCATCGGCGCGATCTGCAACTGCGACCAGGACTGCATGGCCTACCGGGCCCAGATCACCCTGGGGGTAACGCGCACCATGTGGAAGGCGGAGTACGTGGCTGAGATCGACCCGCTCGCCTGCACCGGCTGCACCCTCTGCCGCAAGCGCTGCTTTTTTGATGCCATCACCGTTGACCGCGACAATAAAAAGTGCGCAGTCGATGCCGCTGCCTGCTACGGCTGCGGGGTCTGCCGCCCTGCCTGCCCGCACGGGGCGATCCGCCTCATCGACCGCGCCGCAGTGCCCGCGGCTGCGGCGAACTGGTAGATAAAAGCCCATCGGTCCGCCGCCGAGCACCGGAGAGGCTGCCGAAAAAAGTGGACAAACCACTGCCGTTTGGCCATGATAGTTATGGAACAGGTGGTTATTTTTGTTGGGGATAATTCCCCCTAAACTTCACGCAAGGGAGGGTGCCATGCTGCAGAAAATGATCAAACCCGTAAGTTTCTTTTTGGTTTTCTCCTTTCTTCTGCTCGATTTTTCCGTGCAAGCGGCAAGGGCGCGGATGATCGACACCAATACCGTCATCGCGGTGCAGAAGGAAGAAACGAGCCGGGAGCGGGTCGCCGCCTTCCTGGGTCGTGACGATGTCCGGCAGGTCATGGTCCGGCACGGCGTCGATGCTGTCGAGGCGCAAAAAAGGGTGGCCAGCCTTTCCGATGCGGAGCTGGCGAAAATTTCCCAGGCCATGGATCAGTTGCCTGCCGGCGGTAGCGCAGTGGGGGTAATCGTCGGCGCCTCGCTGGTAATCTTTTTGGTGTTGTTGATCACCGACATCCTCGGTTTCACCACTGTTTTTTCCTTTGTCAATCCCCAGCGCTAAGCACCATACCCTCTCGCGTTTCCTTCAGGCCGGCAGTCGGTTGACTGTCGGCCTGGTGTTGTTTTCAGCACTGGCCATTTTTCTTTCCGGCTGCGGCATCCTGCCCTCCGGACGGCTGCCCCGGGTGCCGGGCACGCCGGACAAGGCCATGGTTGCCGGGGTGCCGTTTTTCGCCCAGGAAGAATTGCAGTGCGGGCCGGCAGCCCTGGCCATGGTGCTGAACTGGAGCGGGATTGACGTGCAGCCCTCCGCCCTCGCGGCCGAGGTCTATAGCCCCGGTCTCAAGGGCAGCCTGCAGAGCGCCCTGATCGGCGCGGCCCGGCGGCATGGCCGGGTCGCCTACCCCCTCACCGGCAGCGAGGCCCTGCTGGCCGAGATCTCTGCCGGCCATCCGGTCATCGTTCTGGTCAATCTCAGTTTCTTCTGGTACCCGAAATGGCATTATGGGGTGGTGCTCGGCTACGATAAGGAGCGAGGCGAGGTCATCCTCCATTCAGGACGCAACGCCAATGCGCGCCTCCCTTTCCGGGCCTTCATGAATACCTGGCAGCGCAGCGAGTACTGGGGGCTTCTGGTTCTGCCGCCCGGGCGCCTGCCGGACACGGCGGAAGAAGCCCCTTGGCTTGCCGCCGTTGCCGGCCTGGAAAGGACCGGGCAATGGCAGGAGGCGGCAACCGGTTACGCCGCGGCCCTGCAGCGCTGGCCGAAGAGTTTTACCGCCTGGATGGGGCTTGGCAACAGCCGTTACAGCCTGCACGATCTCTCCGGCGCCGCCGAGGCCTTTCGCCGGGCCACTCTGCTTGAGCCGGAAAACGGCATCCCCCACAACAACCTCGCCCAGGTTCTGGCCGAACAGGGCAAGCGGCAAGAGGCTCTGGCCGCGGCGCAGCGAGCCGTGGAGCTTGGCGGCCCGCTCCGGGACAACTTCCGTCAGACCCTGGAAGAGATCCTGGCCCTGCCTGCGCCCTGAAACAGGCAGAGGCTAAGCGAATGGGCGGTGGGACACGAGAGGCCGGATCAGGAAAGCCCCAGCGCCTTCCGCTTGCCGGTAATCCGCCGGTCCAGCAGTTCGGCCGCCTTGAGCGGATCGGCCTCGACGACGAAGCTGGCGCCCACCAGACCTTCGAGGCCGTTTAGGGCCAGGTCGGTGACCACCTTGGAGCCGAGGATATTGGGCGGCAGCCCCAGATGGGTGTAGATGCCGCAGACCACCGCATAGAGGGCGATGGCCGCCGCTTTTTCCGAATACCACTCCGGCGAGGAAGCGCACACCGGCAGGTCGGAGATGTCCACCCCCAATTCGTTGGCGATCAGGGCGCAGAGGTGGATGATCCGCGAGTTGTCCACGCAGCTGCCCATGTGGAGGACCGGCGGGATGCCCAAAGCGCCGCAGACCGCCTTGAGGCCCGGCCCGGCCAGGGAAATCGCCTCGGGCACCAGCAGCCCGGCCTTGCCCGCGGCGGTAGTCACGCAGCCGGTAACCAGAACCAGGATATCTTTTTTGATCAGGGCCTTGGCCAGGACGACATTACAGGAATCCTGCTGGAATTTAGGGTTGTTGCAGCCGACCATGGCGACAACGCCGCGCACCTGGCCAGCCTTTACCGCATCGAGCAACGGGGCGAGGCTGCCGCCTAAAGCGCCAAGGATCGCCTCGTTGCTGAAGCCGGTCATGATCTCCACCGGCTCGCCGGGAATCTCCACCCGGTTGGGATCGCGTTTGGCAAAGCCGTCCACCGCCAGGCCGACGATCTCCTTGGCTTGGGCCAGGGCGGTCTCCGGCCGGACGTTGAAATGGATGGCCCCGGTGAACCGGGCCTTATCGGCGGTGGTGATGAACTTGGTGTGGTAGCAGCCGGCCGCCTGGACCAGACTCGGCATGATGCACTGGTAATCGACGACCACCGCCTCCACCGCGCCGGTGACCACGGCCAGCTCGGTCATCAGGTGGTTGCCGGCCATGGGGATACCCTGGCGGGCCAGGATCTCGTTGCCGGTGCAGCAGAGGCCGGCGATATTGATCCCGGTGGCGCCCATTGCCTTGGCCTTGGCCAGCAGCTCCGGATCCTGGGCCGCGGCGACGATCATCTCGCTCACCACCGGATTGTGGCCATGGACCAGGATGTTCACCTGATCCTTGCGAATCACCCCCAGGCTCACCTTCGCCCTCCTGGGCGTCGGGGTGCCGAAGAGCACATCGGAGAGTTCGGTGCCGATCATCGAACCGGCCCAGCCGTCGGCCAGGGCGGTGCGCGCCGCGTGGATCAGGGTGCTGGGTGCGTCGTTGTCACAGCCCATGTGGGTGCGGTGCATCATCTCCGCAATCTCCCGGTCCACCCCGCGCGGGGTCATGCCGAGCTTCTCCCAGATCGCCCGGCGTTGCGCTGGCACCCGGCAGAGAAGGGAAACCTCTTTCTTGCGGCTGCCGAAATCGCCGTAGAAGATATCCAAAACATCGCGGGCGATCTCGACAACCTCGCGGCCCTCGGTTTTGACCCCGACTTCTCCGGCGAGGCGGATCAGCTTTGCTTCATCCCTAATCCGGTAATCCTTGGTGGCGCCCTCGACAACCGCCTCCAGCACTTCGATCAGATCGCGGCCGTGATCGGAGTGACCGGCAGCGCCTCCGGCGATGAAGCGGCCGAAGTTCCTGGCCACCACCACGTCGGCATCGGCGCCGCAGACGCCGCGCTTCATCTTGTCGCTGATCCGGCATGGCCCCATGACGCAGTTGCGGCAAGAGGTGCCCAGCTCGCAGAATTTGCAGTGCGGGGTTTGCTGTTCCAGCCGGTCCCAGGCCGTTTCCACTCCGTCGCGCTCAGCCTTGGCAAGCATCTGCCTGGCGTCGGGCCAGATGGATTTTTCCTCGATCGAGAGCTTTTTCCGTGCCATGTTCCGTTCTCCTCTGGCTTTCCCGGTTGTCGGTGGAACGGCGAGACCCCTTGTCCCGCCGTGGGCGGGATGCCAATGCGAGTTTAACTGCTATGACAGCAAAGGAGTTGACTGAGATTGTTTGGTCCGCAAAAAAATATGCTGCCGTCTTGTCCGGCATCTTCCGTCTGCTTTTTTTGAAAAAAACCCCCAGCCCGGCAAGGCACACGACCTATCCTATCACCCCTGGAAGAAATTTTTCAAGGGTTCGCGGAGTGTCCCGGCCGGGGCAAGGCTAAAAGAAGAAGGTAACGGCAAGGGAACCGAAGTCGTGATTGTCGGTTTGGCCGTCGAATTCCTCGGTGCGGAACACCTGGGTCCAGGTCACCTTGATCTTGTTGATGTAGACGGCTACCCCGACTGCCAGGTCGGCGACAAACGGTTTTTTGTCGACGCTCGGGCTGTCGACAAAGGTATTGCCGTCCAGAAAGATGTCCTGGAGAACCGCGCGGCCGTTCACCGCGGCAAAGAGGTAGCCACTCGGCTTCTGCCCTGTGGGGAAACTGGGGTTGCAGGACGGCCGAACCAGGCTTACACCGAGGTCGTCGGGCAGATTCCAGCCCAGCCGGGTTTCAAAGCCGGTGTTGGCATAGGTGGCAACATTGCCCAGAGAGCAGCCCAGGTGGGTGATGGTATCCATGGCGAAGTTGTCTCGAGTGAAGAAGGGGGCGATCTGCCACTTGTGCTCGTAAATCGCAACCAACCCCGGCTCGTCTTTCAGCTGATCCCCCCAACCTTTGGGCGATCGCTTGCCAAGGAGATCATGCATTATCCTTTGCGTATCCTCGGCAAAGGAGCTCGGCCCGACCATGCCCACCTGCAGCTCGATGGTATCCATCTGCTCGGTGGTTCTGGCCTGAAATGAGGTGGCAAAGTAGGCCCATCCGGCGTAAGGGCGGACTTCGCTGTTCGGGTTGTTGCGGGAGGCGATGGAAGGGGTGTATATGTCCTGACCAAGGGCAAATGCTACCTTGCGTTTTATGGCCGGATCAGGATCGTTGATAAAAGGCAGCCTTTCTATGTATTCGTGGCTCCACTCCGGCAGCTTGCCGCACTCGGCAAAGGTGGAGATATCCGGGGAGATGAGCGATAATTTTACGCCGCTGGAGTAATCGCTGTCCGTGCCGGAAAAGTAGTCGTTCTCCACATAGATATGCACGGTCCAAGGCGGTCGCGGTTCTTCCGCGGCCAGGGAGGGGGTTGCCGGGGCAAAACAGAAAAGGCCAAGGAACAGCCCAAAAAAGACGGCCAGGGAGATGGGACGAGCGAAACAAGCGAGTTTCATATCTACTTCCCCTTTTTCTTCCGTTTCCGGCCGGAAGTCTGCCGTTTGTCCCCCAGTCGGGACACAATGCGTGTTTGACGCCAACCCATCGAACCGCGGGACGGTTCCCCCTGGGGTTCAATCAGCGGTTCCGAGCCGCTCCAACTGCCCGGCAGGATCGCGCAAAATATTGTATCACCCCGGGGGGGAATTTTTCAAGGGGTGGGGAGTATGTCAGGACGAGATTAAAAAAAGAAGGTGAAGGCAAGGGAACCGAAGCTGTGATTGTCGGGTTGGCCGTCGAATTCCTTGGTGCGGAGCACCTGGGTCCAGGTCAGTTTGAACTGCTGGAAATAAAAGGCCACCCCGCCTGCCAGGTCGGCGACAAACGGCTTCTTGCCGACGCTGTGGCTGTGGGCAAAGGTGTTGCCGTCCAGAAAGATGTCCTGGAGAACGGCACGGCTGTTCACCGCGGCAAAGAGGTAGCCGCCCCGCTGCTGCCTTGCGGAAAAACGGGTGTTGCCGGCCGGCCGGATCAGGCTTACGCCGAAGTCGTCGGGCAGATCCCAGCCCAGCCGGGTTTCAAACCCGGTGTTGGCATAGGTGGCGACATTGCCCAGGGCGCAGCCCAGGTGGGTGATGGCATCGATGGCGAAGGTTCCTCGGCTGAAAAAGGGAGCGAGGTGCCATTTGCGCTCGTAAATCGCAGCCAACCCCGGCTCGTTTTTCAGCTGATGCTCCCAGCCGTTTGCCCGTTCCAGGTCGCGGAGATCGTGCACCACATTTTGGGTCTCCTTGGCAAAGGAGCTTGGCCCGACCAGGCCCAATTGCAGCTCGATGGTGTCCATCTGCTTGTTGCTTCTGGTGTGAAATGCCGCGGCAAAATAGGTCCAGCCGGCATAGGGGCGGTCATCGCTGATCAAATCGCTGCGGGAGATGTCGGCCGGGGTATACATGTTCTGGCCAAGGGAGAATTCCACCTTGCGCTTCAAGGCCGGATCCGGATCGTTGATAAAGGGCAGCCGGTAAAGGTATTCCAGGCTCCACTCCGGCAGCTTGCCGCTCTCGACAAAATTATTGATGTCCGGGGAGATGAGCGAGATTTTTACGCCGTTGGTGTAGTTGAGATCCGTGCCGGTAAAGAGATCGTTTTCAAAGTAGACATTCATGGTCCACGGCAGTTTCGGTTCTTCCGCAGCCAAGGAGAGCGTTGCCGGAGCGAGACAGGAAAGACCGAGGAGCAGCCGGAAAAAGACGGCCAGGGGGCCGGGACGCGCGAAATAGGGGGACATCATGTCTGGGTTGCTCCACTCTTCCGTTTCCGGCCGGAAGATCGCCGCTTGTCCCGGATTACGGGGACACACTCCCTGTTTCCCTCAACCCGCCGCGGATCAGAGCCAGTTCCCCTGGGGTTCGGGTGCGGTCCTGATCCGCTCCAGCTGCTCGGCAAGATCGCGCAGCTCCCGCTGCCAGTACTCACGGGTGCCGAAATCCGGCGCCACCCGGCTCAACCCCTCCTCGGCCACCTGATACGCGCACCAGGCCATGTAGTGGATAAAGCGCATGGCCCGGAGCGGCTCGATCAGCCGCAGGCTGCGCCGGTCGAAATCCCGGAAGGTCTCGTAGCCTTCGAGAAAAAGGTCGATCTCGATCAAGGTCTCTTCCCGGTAGCCGGGCAGCAGCATCCAGAAATCCTGCACCGGTGGGCCAAGGGCCATGTCGTCGAAATCAATGAGATAGAAGGATTCGCCGGGCCGATAGATGAGGTTGGAGAAATGGCAGTCGCCGTGGATGCGGATCATCTCGGTCTTGGCAAACAGCGGGCCGATCTCACCGATCAGGGCCTTGGTCAGCTCGGCGAATTGCGGGGCCAGGTCCGCGGGCAGGAATTTCCCGGCCAGGAGATAGTCCGCCTGCTGCCGGGTTGATTTCTCCGGGTTCATGGTGATCCGCCCCTCGGGAATCCGACCGGCGCCCACGGCATGGATTCGCCCAAGCAGACGGCCGATCTCCAGCCACTGCTCATCGCTGTATTCATCCACACTGCGGCCGCCGCATTTGGGAAACACGGTAAAATACATCCCTTCATGCTCCCCGAGGCTGCTGTTGCCCTGCAAGGCAAGCGGGGCGATGACCGGAATCTCCCGGCCGGCAAGCTCGAGCAAAAACTCGTGCTCGTCTTGCAGCGCGGCATGGCTCCAACGCCCGGGCCGGTAGAACTTGACCACCAAGCCGGTACCGTCCTCGGCTTCCAGTTCGTAAACCCGGTTGATGTAGCTGGCCAGGGGCCGGCAGAGATTGGTGCAGCGGATATCCAGGGCCTTTTCCACCAAGCCGAGCACCGTATCCGGAGTCAGATGCTGAAAGGCGGAATGCGCGTGGGGCTTAACAGTTCGGTTCATGGTATTTCAATTTTGCCTTCATTTTTTGTAACTCTTCAGCTCGATGCCGAAAAATAATAATCCCGGACGATAGCGGTTCAGCAGTGCCGCAGATGCTAGGAAGAGGTCTGCGACGTGTGCTGTTGCACATGAGCAGGCTGATGACAACGCAGATGCGGTGCTGCTGGACCGTTATCAGCTCAGCGCCACATCGAGGACCATCATCACCGCGAACCCCACCATGGTCGCAATGGTGACCAGATCGATATGCTTCGGATTCTGCTGCGACTCCGGGATCAGCTCCTCCACCACGACGAAGATCATGGCCCCGGCGGCAAAGCAGAGGGCGTAGGGCAGAACGGACTGCATGCCGAGGACAAAACAGGCCCCCAGCACCCCGGCCACCGGCTCCACCAGACCGGAGGCCTGGCCCAGCATGAAACTCTTCATCCGGCCCATGCCCTCGCGGCGCAGGGGCATGGACACCGCCGCGCCCTCGGGAAAATTCTGCAAGCCGATGCCGATGGCCAGGGCAACGGCGCCGCCCAGGGTGGCCGAGGGGATATTAGCGGCCACCGCACCGAAGGCCACGCCCACCGCCAGCCCTTCCGGGATGTTGTGCAGGGTAATGGCCGACACCAGCAGGGTGCTCCGCTGCCAGGAGGTTTTGATCCCCTCGCTCTTGCTGATGTCCATACCGGGATGGAGATGAGGCAGGAAACGGTCGATGAGCCGCATGAACAGCCCGCCGGCCAAAAAACCCAAGGCGGCGGTGCGCCAGGGGACAAAGCCCATCTGCCCTGCCATGGCGATGCCGGGGGCGAGCAGCGACCAGAAACTCGCGGCGATCATCACCCCCGCGGCAAAGCCGAGCATGGAATCCATGACCTTCCGGTT
>DASWIU010000254.1:0-5217 GCA_036397515.1 Desulfurivibrionaceae bacterium
TGTTCAGCAAATGGGCCGGGCAGTGCGAAGGCTGCGGCGCCTGGGACACCCTGGCCGAGCAGCAGCCTGCGTCCGTGGCGGCGGCTCGTTTTCAGGGCTATTCCGGCTCACTGGCCCAGGTGCAGACCATGGCCGAGGTGGGCAAGGACGAGCTGGTCCGTTTTTCCACCGGCATGGGCGAGCTGGACCGGGTGCTGGGCGGCGGCCTGGTGCCGGGCTCGGTGGTCCTGATCGGCGGCGATCCAGGGGTGGGCAAGTCCACCGGCTTGCTCCAGGTCTGCTGCAATCTGAGTCTCACCCGCAAATGCCTCTATGTGACCGGCGAGGAGTCGCTCCAGCAGATCGCCATGCGGGCCAGGCGGCTCGGCTTGCCGGACCAGGCCCTGCTCCTGCTGGCCGAGACCAGGGTGGAGGATATCTGCGCCACGGCGCTCAAGGAGCAGCCCCAGGTCATGGTGATCGATTCCATCCAGACCATGCAGGTGGCGGACAGCCAGTCCGCGCCGGGCAGCGTCAGTCAGGTGCGGGAGTCCGCCGCCCTGCTCACCCAGTTTGCCAAGCAGACCGGGGTGGCCATCTTTCTGGTGGGCCATGTCACCAAGAGCGGCGATCTGGCCGGGCCCAGGGTGCTGGAGCACATTATCGACGTGGTTTGCTACATCGAAGGCGGCGGCGACAGCCGCTTCCGGGTGATGCGGGCGGTGAAGAACCGCTACGGCGCGGTAAACGAGCTGGGGGTTTTCGCCATGACCGACAAGGGGCTGCGCGAGATCTCCAACCCCTCGGCCATCTTCCTGTCCCGCAACGCCGAAGCCATGCCCGGCAGCGTGGTCATGGCGATCTGGGAGGGCAGCCGCCCTTTGTTGGTGGAGATGCAGGCCCTGGTGGACGACAGCCACAGCGAGAACCCCCGCCGGGTCACAGTGGGGCTGGAGCAGAACCGGCTGGCCATGCTCCTGGCCGTGCTGCACCGGCACGGCTCCATCGCCACCTATGGCCAGGACGTGTTCATCAACGTGGCGGGCGGAGTGCGGGTCAGCGAGACCAGCGCCGACCTGCCCCTGCTCCTGGCGGTTTTTTCCAGCCTGAAAAACAAGCCCCTGCCCGTGGAGCTGGTGGCCTTCGGCGAGGTGGGCCTCTCCGGCGAGATCCGGCCCGTGCCCAGCGGCCAGGAGCGCTTGCGGGAGGCGGCCAAGCACGGCTTCACCAAGGCGATTGTCCCCCTGGCCAACGTGCCCAAGGGCGGGGTCAAGGGCATGGAGATCATCGGGGTGAAAAAGCTGGCCGAGGCTATCGAGGCGGTCCGCTAAAGTCGGCGTAAACGTCCAGCAGCACCACATCTGCTTTGTCATCGGCCTGCTCATGTGCAATAGCACACTTCGCAGGCCTCTTTCGCGCATCTGCGGCACTGCTGAACGTTTACAATTTAGCGTGGATGTTTTTATGTAACTAAAGGATCAATTCCGTTCGGGCTGAGCCTGTCGAAGCCCTGCCCGGCCACTTTTCTTCCGAGCCGGAAGTCCTTCAAGCATTGACAGCCCATTTTTGAAATGGTACATAACTGACGGACTTGAGGGAGGAATGGCCGAGTGGTTTAAGGCGGCGGTCTTGAAAACCGTTGTGCGAAAGTACCGTGGGTTCGAATCCTACTTCCTCCGCCAACAACATGCATATAAGAATTGTGGAGAGCTGACCGAGTAGGCCGAAGGTGCTCGCCTGCTAAGCGAGTGTAGGATCAAAAGTTCTACCGAGGGTTCGAATCCCTCGCTCTCCGCCATTTATTAGTCCGGCAACGTCCGGAGTAGTCCTGAAACCCGCTTCCTGAAAAGGAAAGCGGGTTTTTTTTATCATCCGGGATGATTCGCCCCGCAGATTCGCATTCTGTAAAGACGCGAGAGATTAGCCACTTGAGGTGGTTTTTGATACGATGATGCATTATGGTATGTCGTTATGGGGAGTTGCCGTTCGAAATTGATCCGCGTATGTTGAATGCGTCTTCTTTGCCAGAAAGGAGAGTAACCATGACTGGCCCCTCTATCATTCCCAAAGCGTCACTTCCCGTGAGCGTTCCGGGCAGTGGTCAGGCCAAGCCGACCGGAGGAGCCGTCCCGGTCTTGGATGCGCCCCGCAGTTTTCAGGAAATGCTGGACAAAACGATCGTCCCTTTAAGCGTGCCGGTCACGGAACCGTCCGACAATAAGGGGGATGGCCGGGTGGACAGTCAGGTTTCAGCAACGCCGGAATACACGATTCGCCAGGGCGATACCCTCTCTGAGGTGGTGGCAGCCGTCATGCGGAAACAAGGGATCAGCTTTTCCCGCAGCGAGTTATACAGCGCGGTCAACCGGGTCGCCGCCGCCAGCGGCCTGACCAACCCTGACCAGGTTTTTCCCGGACAAAAAATCCGGTTGTCGGACCTCGGCAAAGCGACGTCAACCGAACCGGCCCTTGGCCAAGCCCCCGACCTTGCGATCGTCCTCCCTGCAGCATCACAAGGCGAGGCCAATGCCCTACAAGCGCCGGCTCATGGACGGCTCTCCTCTCCCTTCGGCATGCGGATCCATCCCGTGTTCGGCAAGGAACAGCATCATGACGGGATCGACATCAGCCTGCCGACCGGAACCCCGGTTCAGCCCATCGATGCCGGCACGGTCACCTTTGCCGGGAATAAGGGGGGCTACGGCCTGCTGGTGGAACTCGACCACGGCAACGGCCTCACCTCTCGTTATGCCCACCTGTCCGAACTGTTGGTCAGGGTTGGCGAAGAGATGCTTCCGGGGCGCTCCCTCGGCTTGGTCGGCCAGACCGGGTTGGCCACCGCCCCCCACCTGCATCTGGAAATCCGCCGCGATCATCAGCCCATCAATCCGCTGTTGCTACTTAGTCGTGAAAGGATCGAAACCGAGGAAAACAAGAATATTGTTTAATCGTTGAATTCGCGAACAGGCCGTAATCGCATTATGATTTAATAATGCTCATTCGGAAGCGGCCCTTTCGCCCGGTTGCCGCGTTACCCGGTTGCCGAAAAATGCTCACGTACCCCGCGTGCGCTCCGCTTTTTCGTCCTCCTCGCGCCTTGCACTCGGACGAAATTGTTCGCTTCCGGACGGATACTAAGTATATCATCCCGCATTTCTACGGATTCCAGCAAAGCCTGTTTTATATTGTTGATGATCAGCCAGATGTCATCGGGCTTCAGCATTGGGAACCGTATCCCTAGACCGATCACCCGCTGATCGACTTTCTTCTGCCAGCAGACATAACTTTTTACGAGAATCGTTGCTTCTGGGTTTGTCAGATGGATACTCGCCAGAACTCGCTTGCCGACCGGCAGGTCAACGTCGCCAAGGACATAAATTCCCCCCAGGCCTAAATCACTCACCTTGACATGGTGCGATTTTTTCCCGACCGTGATTGTTGCATCAAATATTTTTTTTAAACGGAAAAAATTACGAGATGAATCTCCGTCGTCCAAAGACAGAATTTCATCGGAAGATGTTTCCGGATTTCCTATTTTTATGTCAGAACGGCATAATTGCAACAAAGCCGCCAGTTCTTCGTCGGAAAGTATGTTATCCATATGGCTCTTCCCCAACTCTTTGAAGAACTTCCGCAGTGTCTTCCGCGTTCTCTCCTGGCCGATCCAGAGCAGCCTCTTGCAACCGGCATCGACCTGGTAAACCAGAGTCAGATACTTGCCAGGCGATCTCATCAATGCCGATGGCGGTCACTCCGTCGAGATTGCGATGGGCCAGGCCTCAAGCTACCGCCATCGCCACCGCCCGGTAAACAGAATCCCCGGTGATGTGAAAAACGTTGGCAACTTCTTTCCCGCAATGCCAAAGGAAGCAGCGGGATGCTTTATTTTCAGCCTCCGTCAGGGAATGACCTCAACCGGTCAACATTATCTTTGGTCCTGACGGGTACTCACAAATTCTGCTGAAGAGTCATCTTTTTTTGTGAAGCTGTATCTTTTTGTAAGGAAATTAAAGGGATTAAACAATACGCAAAAAATAGATATCTTTATGATATGTAAAATATATAACGACACGTCGTTGTTAGGTGCATAGCGAAAAAAACAGCGGAAAAATTAGAAAAAATTAGGAGCACTCCCCAATTCGGTAGAGTCGCCAAGGGGTCGGGGTGAATTCCGGGGACATCCATGATAAGTAGAGAAATAAAGAAATAGAAAGAAATAGAAAGAGAAATTGAGAGAAATTGGGGTCAGGTCTTGAAAAGCAAGTTTTTTGCTGGTATTATCCCGCCATGGCGCGACCTTTAAGATTGGAATATCCAGGGGCGGTTTATCATCTCACTTCACGGGGCAATGCCCGGCAGGATATCTTTGCCGGCGATGCCGACCGTGAGAAATTCCTATCTATCCTGGCAGCAACGGTTGGCCGTTATAAGTGGCTCTGCCATGCCTCTTGCCTCATGGACAACCACTACCATCTTCTGTTGGAAACCCCTGAGCCAAATCTTTCTCTCGGCATGCGCATGCTGAACGGGGTTTACACCCAGGCCTTCAACCGCGATCACCAGCGGGTAGGGCATGTTTTCCAGGGACGCTATCAGGCGGTGCTTGTCGAAAAAGATGCACACCTGCTGGAGCTGTGCCGGTATATCGTCCTCAATCCGGTTGCGGCCGGCATGGTCACCGGACCCGAGCAATGGCCATGGAGCAGTTATCGCGCCACAGCCTTTAACGAGAATGCGCCGGATTTTTTGAGCACGTCCTGGGTTCTCGGCCAGTTTGCCGGGACACGACCCAGGGCGATGGAAGCCTATCGCAAGTTCGTTTCGGAGGGGAAACAGATGCAGCGCCCTTGGGCGAAGCTGAAGGGCCAGATATTTCTTGGCTCCGAGGTTTTTGTCAAGGAGGCAGGCAGGATGCTCGGCGACAACCAGCTTGCTGGTGAGATTCCGCGGCTACAACGATGTGCCGCTCGGCCCACGCTGGCGGAGTTGTTCGCCTGCCATGTCGGCAAACCCGAACGAAACGCCCTTATCCGGCAGGCGCACGTTGCCCACGGTTATACCCTGAAAGAGATAGCTGCGCATCTTGGCTTGCATTACAGCACTGCGGGCAAGGCTTTTGCCAGGGCAGAGCAAAAAAGCTGATTTTCTAGACCTGACCCTGCCGCCCTCTCGGCATGCGCATGCTGAACGGGGTTTACACCCAGGCCTTCAACCGCGATCACCAGCGGGTAGGGCATG
>DASWIU010000255.1:0-1662 GCA_036397515.1 Desulfurivibrionaceae bacterium
TTGTACATTTCTTTTTTTTCGCCGTTGGTAATGAGCCAGCAGGCGGTGGCATTGGGCTGGAAGGTTCTGATCACGGAAGAGGCGGCATCCTGGTCCAAAACATGGAAGCCGAGGACCTGAAAGGGGTCATGGTGTTCGGAGTTAATAATCCGGTTGATTTCGGAATTTATATCACAGTTCATATGCTTGGTTTCTGTCAGTATGGGTTGTTGGGGGTCATTGCTTGTTGCTGCAAGAGTGGATAGGGAATTCTAGCACGGATCAGAGAGTAAACTCCAATCCTTTTCCGGTACGGGGCTAAATTTGTTGGATGTACAGGATTTCTTGACTGACAGCCTCGGCAGATGCTAAGTTGCAGGCGGATTTGCATCGGTCGCCCGTGGCGATCTCAACGATATGGAACGCAACCATGGGGCCCTCTCCAGGATGATCGAAACCCTGCAAGGTTATTTCCTCATTGCCACCCCCCAGATGCCGGACCCCCGCTTTGCCGGGAAGGTTGTCTACCTTTGCGCCCACAACGACGAGGGGGCCATGGGGCTGGTGGTGAACGAGCCCATTGCCGACATCAGTCTGGCGGATGTTTTTAAAAGCGCCGAGATTCCGCCGCCGCCAGGGCTATTGCCGACGGTGTATATGGGGGGGCCGGTGGAGGTGGCAAACGCCTTTTTCCTGTACAGCTCCGAGTACAAGACAGAGCATTTTCTGGCGGTGAGCAAGAGTGTCCATCTCACGAGCGACCCGCGGTTGCTCTTTGATCTCGCCTCGGGCCAGGGCCCGAAAAATTTGCTGGTGGCCCTGGGTTATTCCGGCTGGGGGCCGGGACAACTGGAAGCGGAACTCACCGTGGACGGCTGGCTTACTCTGCCTGCGGACGACGACATCATCTTTCATACCCCGGACAGGTTGCGCTGGCAGAAGGCGGCCCAACGGCACGGCATCGATATCGCCCTGTTCGGGGATGTGGTGGGTACGGCCTAGTGGCCTTTGGGATGAAAAATACGGGCCGGTCCCGTGCTTGGATACAGGAAGGATAATGACGCATATTGCACAGTTTCTTGGGGAAGAGGCCGATCTCGGCCCGGAAAAACGCATCGCCATTCTCTCGGCGCCGCTGGCCTCCTCGGTGAGCTGGCTGGGCGGCACCGAGCTTGGGCCGCGGGCGATCATCGATGCCTCCCCGGCCCTGGAGGTGTTTGATGACGAGCTGTTGTCCGAGACCGTGCGGCTCGGGATCGTCACCCGACCGGAGCCGGATTTTACCGGTCTTGCCGCCACCGAGGCCTGTCGGCAGATCCGGGACGGTGTGGCTGCTGAGCTGGCCAAGGGGATGTTCCCGGTGCTGTTGGGCGGCGAGCATACCGTGACCGTGCCCGCGGTACAGGCCTGTCTGGCGCAATACCCGGACCTGCATGTGGTGCAGATCGACGCCCACCTTGACCTGCGCCAGGAGTACGAAGGCAATGAGAACAGCCACGCCTGCGTGATGCGGCGGCTTGCCGACATGGGGGTTCCCTTTACCCAGATCGGCATCCGCTCTTTTTCCAAGGAGGAATACGAACTGATCCAGGCCAAGGGCTGGCGGCCGTTTTATATGCAGCGCATCCGTAGCGAAGCGGATTGGATCGCCCAGGTCTGCGCCGGGATCAAGGGGCCGGTGTA
>DASWIU010000256.1:0-3030 GCA_036397515.1 Desulfurivibrionaceae bacterium
TGTCGAATCGCTGGCCAAGGTGAAGGGCTTCATCGTCCAGCTCGCTGAACAGGGAATCGGCATCACCCATCTTGACCTGGGCGGGGGCTTGGGCATCCGCTACAACGGAGAAGAGCCGCCCGAACCCGCGGAGTATGCCCAGGCCATCAAGCAGGAGTTGGCAGGTCTTGCCTGCACCCTGGTGCTCGAACCGGGCCGCGTTCTCGTTGGCAATGCCGGGGCATTGGTCACCAGGGTGCTCTACACCAAGGAAGGGCTCAAGAAATTCATTATTGTCGATGCCGGGATGAACGATCTGGCCCGGCCCAGCCTCTACGACGCCTTCCATCACATCCAGGCCGTGGAGCACCCGGGCCGGGAGCAGGCAGTGGCCGACGTGGTGGGACCGATCTGTGAAACCGGCGATTTTCTCGCCCGGGAAAGATTGATGCCCAAGGTGGAGGCCGACGAGCTCCTGGCGGTGATGAGCGCCGGGGCCTACGGCTTTTCCATGTCCTCCAACTATAACTCCCGGCCGCGAGTGGCCGAGGTGCTGGTGCATGGGGACGCATTCCATGTGATCCGGGCCAGGGAAACCTACGAAACCTTGATCCAGGGGGAAAGCATCCCTGAATTCCTCAAACAGCAGGACGCATGACCATGCGGTTTCCCATTGATTTCACCAAGATGAGCGGCACCGGCAATGATTTTATCCTCATTGACCACCGCACCCCGTTTCTGGCCAGGGAAGAGATGCCCGGTTTTGCCAAGGCGGTGTGCGAACGGAGGGTTTCCGTGGGCGCGGACGGCCTGATCTTGCTCGAAAACAGCGAGAGCGCTGATTTCCGCTGGCAGTTTTTGAACGCTGACGGCAGCTGGGCCGAGATGTGCGGCAACGGCGCCCGCTGCGCCGCCCGCTTTGCCCATACTAAGGGCATCGCCCCGGCGCGGATGCGCTTTGAAACCGTGGCCGGGCTCATCGAGGCCGAGGTCACGGGCCAGTCGGTCAAGCTCAAGATGACCGCGCCCACCGGGCTAAGGCTGCAGGAGAAGCTCGTGGTCAACGGCCAGGAGCAGGTGGTGCACAGCCTCAACACCGGGGTGCCCCACGCCGTGCTCTTCCTGGAGGATATCCGCCAGGCGCCGGTGCTGGAGATGGGGCGGGCGCTCCGCTTCCACGAGCACTTCCAGCCCGCCGGGACCAATGTCAATTTCGTCCGGCAGCAACCGGGCAACGGCCTGATCGTCCGCACCTACGAGCGCGGGGTCGAAGGGGAAACCCTGGCCTGCGGCACCGGGGCCGTGTCCGCAGCCATCATCGCCGGGCTGCTCGGTCAGGTGCGGCCGCCGGTGGCGGTGACCACCTCCGGGGGGGAGCAGCTGACCATCCATTACACCCTGGCCGGACAGGAGATCAGCGAGGTCTACCTGGAAGGTCCGGCCAATTTTATCTACGAAGGTCGGCTGCACGCCGAAGCACTACGGATGAAATCGTAAGGGCTCACCCCCTTTTTTCGCTTTTGAGAGAGACACACAGGAGGAAGTTATGAGCAAGTTTCGCGGAGCCTTTGTCGCCATCGTCACCCCATTCATTGATGGCAAGCTCGACGAGCAGGGGTTGCAGGATCTCATCGAGTTCCAGATCGCAGGCGGCACCCACGGCATTGTCCCCTGCGGCACCACCGGCGAATCCGCCACCATGAGCCATGCCGAGCACCACCGGGTGGTGGAGCTGACCATCAAGACCGTGGCAGGGAGAGTGCCGGTGCTGGCCGGCACCGGCTCGAACTCCACCAGCGAGTCCATCGAGCTGACCCGGGCGGCCAAGGAGGCCGGGGCGGATGGCGCCCTGATGATCACCCCTTATTACAACAAGCCGTCCCAGGAAGGACTTTATCAGCACTTCAAGGCGGTGGCCGAGGCGGTGGATATCCCCATCATTCTCTACAACGTGCCGAGTCGGACCGCAGTGAACATGCTGCCCGAAACCGTGGCCCGCTGCGCCCAGATCGCCAATATCGTGGGGGTCAAGGAGGCCACCGCCGATCTCAACCAGATCAGCCAGGTCATCCGCCTCTGCCCCAAGGATTTCGCGGTCATGTCCGGGGATGATTTCACCTCCATGCCCACCGTGATGATCGGCGGCACCGGGGTCATCTCCGTGACCTCCAATGTGGCGCCCAGGGACATGGCCGCCATGATGGACGCCGCCCTGGCCGGGGATCTCGCCACGGCCAAGGAGCTGCACTACAAGCTGCTCCCCTTGATGCAAGCGATGTTCATCGACACCAACCCGGTGCCGGCCAAGACCGCCCTGGCGATGATGGGCAAGATCAAGTCCGGCCTGCCGCGGCTGCCCCTGTACAAGATGAACGAGGCCAACGAGGAGAAGCTGAAGAAGGTTCTCGCCGCTTACGGGCTGGTGTAAAAACGCATAACGCCAAGGCGCGAAGACGCAAAGGTAACCGCTTGTTTTTTTTAGAATATTTTTTTGCGTCCCTGTGCCTTTGCGTTGAAGAATTTTTTGTTCATTAAGGAGAAGAGCATGACCAAGGTTATTGTCGCCGGGGCCGCAGGCCGGATGGGCCGCCGGATCAGCTATATGGTGCACCAGCAGGAAGGTTTGACCCTGGCCGGAGGTTTTGAACGGCCCGACGGCCCGGAGCTGGGCAAGGATCTCGGCGAGCTGGCCGGGATGGGCGCCCTGGGGGTGCGGGTGGCGGACAGCTTCGAGGCGGTCATGGACCAGGGCGAGGTGGTTATCGACTTCACCTTCCATGAAGCCACCATGGCCTTGGCCCGCAAGGCGGCCAAGGCGAAAAAGGCCATGGTCATCGGGACCACGGGACTTACGGCGGATAATCTCGCCGAGCTGGCCGAATTGAGCCGCAATTTCCCCTGCGTCCAGTCGCCCAACATGGCGGTGGGCGTCAATGTTTTGTTCAAGATCGCCAGAAAGATGGCCGCTCTGTTGGGCGATGGCTACGATATCGAGATCGTCGAGGCCCACCACCGGATGAAAAAGGACGCCCCCAGCGGCACGGCCCTGAA
>DASWIU010000257.1:0-1810 GCA_036397515.1 Desulfurivibrionaceae bacterium
CGGTTTCGGCACGGAACGCATCGAAGAGGAACTTGCGGGGATGTTCCCCAAGGCCCGCATCGCCCGGCTCGACCACGACACCACCCGCAACCGCCAGGATTTCCTCCGCATCCTCCGGGCGGTGCATGACCGGGAGGTGGACATTCTCGTCGGCACCCAGATGATCACCAAGGGCCACCATTTCCCCCATGTCACCCTGGTAGGCATCGTCTGGGCCGATGCCGGACTCGGGATGCCCGATTACAAGGCAGGCGAGCGCACCTTCCAGCTCCTGGCCCAGGTGACCGGCCGGGCAGGCCGGGGCGAGCAGCCGGGCAGGGTCATTGTCCAGACCCACCAGCCCGGTCATTACAGCATTGCCGCAGCCCGCGACCACGATTATCCCCGGTTTTTCGAAAAAGAAACCGGGCTCCGCAAGGCCTTGGGCTATCCGCCCTTCAGCCGCCTCATCAATCTGGTTCTCGACGGTGAGCAGGAAGAGGCGGTGCAGAATCGGGCCATGGCCTTAGCCGCCAAGGGCAAGGCGCTGCGCCGCTATAAAAAGACTGCCATTCTCGGGCCAGCTCCTGCGCCCCTGGCCCGATTGCGGGGCAGATTCCGCTGGCAGATCCTGCTCAAAGGTCCGGACCTCGAAGAGCTGCACGGACTCTGCCTGGAGCTGGAGCAGGAGCACACCCGGCTGGCTGGCGCGGTGAATTTGTCGGTGGACGTTGATCCGGAGAGTATGTTGTAGAAGCACGGCATGTTACCGTTTTTTCCTTGCCATCGCGTGCCATACGAGATACAATTATGCGCATAATTAATGCGCATATGGAGGCGACAATGCGGGCAACACTTTTTGATCCGGCGGCTCCTAAAAAATCCGCCAATCTCAGTATCAACAGCGACTTGCTGCGACTGGCAAAAGAGAACCACATCAATCTTTCCCAAGCCCTTGAACAGCGGCTGGACGAAGTTCTGCGGGAGGAACAGCGCCGCAAGTGGCTTACGGAAAACCATGAGGCCGTAAACGAATACAACTCCCGTATCGACAAGCACGGGGTGTTCAGCGATGGGCTCAGGCGGTTCTGATGGCGCAGCTCGACGTGTACGAAAACCCCAATCCGGCAACCCGGGAGGAAATCCCCTATCTGCTGGACGTGCAGGCCGGCCTGCTGGACGGCCTCGCTTCCCGCGTAGTGGTTCCGCTCGTCAAGGCCTCGGCCATGGGCAAGGCAGCGCAACACCTCAATCCCTTATTAACGGTCGGGCAGACCGAGGTGGTCATGTCCACTGCCGAACTTGCTGGCATTCCAACGCGTCTTTTGGGGCAAAAGGTTGGCTCCTTGGCTGATCGCAGAGGCGAGATTATCGCGGCGCTTGATTTTTTGTTTAGTGGATACTAAGAACCTGCACCGCGACAGCGCTGTAATTCCCCGGCTTGATGCCGGAATTGAACAAAAAAACACGTTACGCGACAATTATAATTTAAGGACACACCATGGCTCTGCGAGAGATAGTCACCTACCCCTTCCCCATCCTCAAGGACACGGCCAAGCCGGTCACCGACTTCGGCGAGGAGCTCAAAAAACTGGTGGCCGATATGGCGGAAACCATGTACGACGCTCCCGGCGTCGGCCTTGCCGCCCCGCAGATCAACATCCCCCTGCAGCTCTGCGTCATCGATATCTCACCCAAGGATGCGCCCCGGGAGCTGATCGTGCTGGCCAACCCCAAGATCACCAAGGGCGAGGGCCAAGAGGTTGACGAAGAGGGGTGCCTCAGCGTGCGGGAGTATTCCAGCAAGGTGGTCCGCTATACGAAAATCTGG
>DASWIU010000258.1:0-2816 GCA_036397515.1 Desulfurivibrionaceae bacterium
GGACGTCGTCCTCCTGGATCTTGTCATGCCGGTGGTGGATGGCGAGACCTTTCTCACCATCATCGAGGATGCCTTTCAAAAGGGGTTTCTCAAGAAAGAGCCAAAGGTCATCGTCATCACCAGCTTTGACGACCCGGGCAAGCTGCTTGAGGTGTCTGGCAGGCCCTCGGTGGAAACGGTCATCCCCAAGCCCATCACCCAGGCCACCATCGAACGGCTGAAAATCCTGCTCTAAGGCCTCCCACGCCCTTCCCAACCTCCGCGGCACCTGCTGAGCGCCGTATTCCCCGGCAGAAAATTCCTCTTGCCGATTGTTTTCCCCAAGCCGCTCCCTTGTTGTTTTTTTTGATGACGCATTTCAGGTATCCACTATAATAGCGCCAGACAACCCAACAGATTCCCAGCACTTCAAGGAGGTTCCCTTATGTCTGTCTCCCGGACAGATTTCGAACAGGCTCTCGCCGTGGGCCGGCCGCCCAATATTGTCAGGCTTTTTCCCAACTCCCGAGCCCTGATCGTCAGCGGCAAGGTGATCGACCGGGCCTTGCGGGCCAAGGGCAAGGCCATGACCATCGCCGCCAACGGCCGCAACAACTTCATCATCCGCGGCGCCCTGCTGGCCGCGCAGCGGGCCAATGCCGCGATCATCATCGAGATCGCCCGCTCCGAGGGCGGGGCAAACGCCTACTGTCCGGTCAATTACTGGAACATGGCCAGGCAGGTGGACCAGGCCATGAACGAGCTGGGCATCACCGTGCCGGTGGCCATCCATGCCGACCATTACGGGATCAAAAAGGAAGCGGATCTCGATTTCGCCAAGGTGGAGATCCCCACCATCTTCGAGGCGGGCATCACCTCCATCGCCATCGACGCCTCCCACCTGCCGGACGACAAGAATCTCCTGACCAACCTGGCCCTGACCCAGCTGGTGCCCGCCTGGGCAGGGCTGGAAACGGAGATCGGCGAGATCAAGGGCGACCAGGGGCTTTCCACCCCGGCGGAAGCGCTCTTCCTCATCCAGGGCCTCAACGCCCACAACGTCTTCCCCGACTGGATCGCCTTGAACAACGGCACCACCCACGGCATTGAAGAAAGCGGCCAGGGCATTCAGGTGGGGCTCACCGCCGAAGTTCATGCCGGCCTGGCGCGATACCAGGTCTCCGGCGCCCAGCACGGCACCTCGGGCAACAGCTCGGAGCGGCTGCGGGAGATCGTCGCCAAAACCTCCACCACCAAGGCCAATGTGGCCACGGCCCTGCAGATGGTTTCCTGGGGCTTGCAGGTGAACGACTACGGCAACGCCATCCTCGACGCGGACGGCAACTTCATCAAGGTGAAGGATGCCGGAGTCACCGAAAACATGTGGCGGCAGATGGTGGCCTACGCCGAGGCCAATGGCTGGAAAAAAGGCAACTACAAGAGCCTGAACCTGCCCTTTGAGCCGAAACTGATGGGCCAGCCCAGGGCGATCCGGGAACGGATGGTGCAACGGGTGGAGGATTTTGTCTACAATCTGCTGGTCGATGTCTTCAACGCCCAGGACAGCGCGCCCTTGGGGATCAAAGCCATCCTGGAGAAGGGTTCCTACGACATGGGGCCCAAGGTCGGCCGCCTTGAGGATCCGGCCCAATGGAGCGGAGAAAAGATCGCCCGAAGGGCGGCCAGCCTCGGAGGGGACAAAGGCCCGGAAGGGGACTTTGACGATTGAACCACCAGGGGCCGGGCTTTTCCGGCCCCCGTTTTTTCCGCCGTTGCTTATAAAAAAAACCGCCGCCGGTCACAAGACCAGCGGCGGTTTTTTTTGAAGACCGGCTATCGGATCAGGCCGCTCCCCCAGACCACCGCAAGAAAAACAAAGGGAAGAGCGCTGTAAGAGAGCAGCACATCCTTGATCGGATAGTTGAAATCAAAAACGCGCAGACTGAAGGCTGCGCCATAAAGCCAGACGTAGAGAACAATCGCCAGGGTTCCGCCACCTTCCAGCCAGAAATTAATCCCGAGATCGAGCCAAAAGACAAGGGAGGCGACGGCCACGGCACAGAGAAGCAGCTGAACCAGCTCATAAACAGCCTTGGCCATCACATAGAGGATATTAAAGAAACCAATCCCGCCGAAAAGCAGCGAAGCGCAGACCAAGGCGAAGGCCCCGAGCAGGCCTGACGCCAGAAGCGCCGTCCGGTTGACGGCAAGAAAGTCGAGTACCGCGGCAAGCACCTCCCCGGAGGTAAACCCGAGAAGATGGAGAGCAGCAACCGCGCAGCCGGAAATGAAGAAATATCGGCCCATCTATGCAAATCCCATATACGAAGATTCCGCCGTCCAGGGGGTCATTTGCTCACAAAGCCGATGGCGCGGTCAAGTTTATGGAGGAAAGCAAAGCCCTGTCCCTTTTTCTCAAGGCCGGCCGCCTCGACCACTGCGTCAAACACCGCATCCGTCTGTTCATTCTTGGTGATGATCAGGATGATTTCTTTTTCCGGCTTGATGAACATCCCGGCAAACCCGAGTTTTTCGCGGATGCCTCTCCCTCGGCCATAATACAGGGTCGCCCCTTCCGCCCCGGCCTCCATCGCCGCATCCACCACCCGGTCTGCCTCGCCGCGCTGGACGATGCAGGTTATCAGGTTCGGATTCACATTTTCCATACACTTCCCCTCCTTATGAACTGAAACCTCGTCCGGACATGTCAGCCGGCGCCTGAAAATAATCAGCTATTCGATCTGGCCATAGTCAGCGAACTCCAGGCTTTGCCTGAAGGCTCTTGGAGAAATTATCGAGCCAGAGCCGGATATTGTCAAGCATTCAATGGTAGCGGC
>DASWIU010000259.1:0-8294 GCA_036397515.1 Desulfurivibrionaceae bacterium
CGCCGTGGCGCGGGTGCCGGTCTTAAACCCCAGGGAGCGCGCCGCTTCGTGCAGGACTGCATGGTCATAGGGGGGAGGAAAGGACTGCGCTACCAGCGCGGCATCAAACGGCAGACGATAGAGCCCGCTCAGGCTGCCTAAGAGCCAGAGAAGCTCATCGCGATGAATCGTTCCCCCAAACGATGACATCAAAAACACCTTTTCTCAAATTATCTAAGACTCAAAAAACGGCTCTCAAACCAAAGAAGGTTCACGGGAATGCCAGCAACGCCCCTGCATCTTGGCTACCGAGCCGCAGAAAAAACCAATTCGACCAGCAGGTTTGCGCCCAGCAGCCTACCCATGCCGAAAACAAAAGTTAGGATGTTATATAAAATACACACACAGATGCCAAGTTATTTTATTGTTAGGGATTATTTCCCCCCACGCTGATTTTGTCTGTCTAACCTCTCGAACGCCAAACTCCCATTATCGTCCCAATAGCTGACATTCAGATCGGCTGGCTGCACCCATCATTGTGAGCATAACCCCAAAAACGATAAATTGAGGTAAACCGTGACCGGCTGCATTAGCCTGCCGCGTAACTGGATTTTTAGTCCGCCAAGCAAAGCCAACGACTTCAAGTCGATGGTTATTTATTTCCAAGCGGCCTCTTTTTTGTCCCCCATTTTGTAACCCGCGAGATTTTTACACAAAAAAAGGGGCTGCGGAAAACCGCAACCCCTTGCTATTACTGGTCGGGATGAGAGGATTCGAACCTCCGACCCCGTGCTCCCGAAGCACGTGCTCTACCAGGCTGAGCCACATCCCGACATTATCATTATATTCCCATATTCTCCACGCTGGTTCCCAACGGGAAAATTGTGGACCATATGTACCCAGAGTTCGTTAAGGCGTCAACAAAAAAGAAGGCAGGAAATCCTTTCTCAAGGAATTCCTGCCTTGTCTGTTGAACAGATACAGCGACTGATGAAAATCAGTTTACTTTACTGCTTCAGCAAGCTTGCTGCCGGGCTTGAAGCGAGCAACTTTGCGGGCCTTGATGGTGATGGCCTTTCCGGTCTGAGGATTGCGTCCCTGACGGGCCGCCCTCTTGGTCACGGAAAACGTGCCAAACCCAACCAAAGTTACCTTGTCGCCCTTCTTCAAAGCGGTGGTAACAGCGGCCAGCATGCCACCCAGGGTCTTCTCAGCTGCAGCCTTGCTGATACCGCCAGCCTTTGCCATGTTCTCGACTAATTCACTTTTGTTCATTCCTCTCCTTCCTCCTCGTGAATTTAGAGATTCTCTGCCTTCTACAAGCACCGTAATACAGTTGCCTTAGGGGCGATTTAAACTTATGTGAAGTGATTGTCAAACAAAAAAAACCGTCTGTCAAACAAAAAATGTGATGAAATAAGAAAAAAACGACCTATCGATGCATTTTTTTTCAACTGATCTTCGGCAGAGAATCACCCCGCCCAGCCCGCTCTCCCTTGCAAATCAAGCGCAACTCCATGCAGGCCCAAGGACATAAAGTCACCCTTAATAGCCGAAAACACATGCTTTTTTTGCAATTCAGCCAAATCTTTTTGCAGAACCGCAATGGTTGCATTTCCTGCGGAAAGACGCACCCGCACCCCCATGAAACCTTTTTTTTGCAGCAACGCCTCACACTGGGCCACCAGCAAAATTTTTTCCCTGGTGACGGGTTCTTGTGGCGCTATTCTGGTGGCCAAGCAGGAGGATGCGTGGGCATCCCAGGTTGACAGGGAAAATTCCCGACTGAGCAACCGGATCTCTTTTTTAGTAAGGCCGACATCAGCCAAGGGAGTCTGCACCTTCAATTCGGAGACCGCCATTAACCCCGGCCGATCCTGCCCGAGGTCGTCGCGGTTGGTGCCATCGAACAACAGCGCGCCTTCAGGAAAAGAAACATCAGCCAAAAATGTTTGATAGATTTTTTTTTTGCAGAGGTAGCAACGTTCGGAGCCATTGGCCACGAATTCGGGCCAACTGAGCGGCTTGATCTCGATGGGATGAAAACAGCAACCACGCTCCCGGACAGCGCATTCAACCCGCTCTGCCTCCAAAGGCGGCAGAAGTTCAGACCTGGCATGAAAGGCGTGAACCGACGAGGACCCCAAGGTTGCACAGGCCGCATAGAGAAGAAAAGAACTGTCCACCCCACCGGAGAAGGCAACCGCGACCTGTCGGTATTGTGAAAATACTTCTTGCAGCTGCCGATACTTTCTAATTAAAGAAATTTCCACCCTGGCGGCACTTACTCTGAAGGCAAAGTCTGGATAGGCTTTTCAAGCAAAAACTTTCCGGCGGTTATCCAACCCTTGAGGGTCTCGGCAATTTCCCGCGCCCGCACTACACTGGAAAGCGGCGCCGTGGGCACCATCTTGCCATTCACCTCGATCTGGCCGCTTTTGAGCTGGGCATAGCTGACCTCCCCGTAGTTGCGCGCCACGCCGTGGGAGTAGTCATAGGAATAGTCAACGATTTGGGTAAAGATCTCCTCATCGGAAACTCCGGTATAGGCGGCCATCTCCTCGTTCAGGATGGGGATCGGCACCCCGATCCCCACGGCCAGGGAGCTTCCGTAGCCCTGCATGCTCACTCCCTTGAGCCAGCGGGCGGACATCTGTTTCATGTCCCCCTGCACCATCAGGGTGCCGGCCGCTCTTCTGGTGGTGCCGTTTTCCGAACGCAAGGCTTTCGGGTTATGCTGACTGCCATGCCAGGTCACATAACCGATTCCGCCGCCCAGGAATATCCGGGTGCCCAGGCCAATGGTCTTATAAAAGGGATCGTTCAATAGAGGACTCAACTCACCGGCGCTGCAATAGGTCGCATTCCGCACCTGGGGCTTCAGGGTGCCCATGTAGCAATAGACGGTGCGGTCGGAAAGATTGATGGCGCAATTATAATTCTGATAGCAGTTGCGGGGATTCACCAGGAGCGCATAGGGCAGATCGGCGAGGGTCACCTCTTTTTCCAGATTTTTATTGGGATAGCAGTCGGTCCCGTAGCCCACGACCTTGAGCAGCACCTTTTTTCCGGCCACCAGATCTTCAAGCACATGCCCGCCGCCATACAAAAATTCCCCGGGAAAAACCTTATTCAACGGATCATCCTCGGTCGGCTCCGTCGCCCCGAGGTAGACATCAACCGCCGCAAGGCCTGCATAGGCAGGGACATTGTTCATCCAGACCTTGAGCGCCTTGGTGGTGGGATTGGAGTGGCCGAAATTGATAAACGCCCCGGAAGAGCACATGGGCGAGAAGGTGCCGGTGGTGACCACATCCACCTTTCTGGCCGCCTCGACCGGGCCATGCTTTTTCACGATGCCGACCATCTCTTCGGCGGTGACCACCACGGCCTGCCCCGCCTTGATCTTGGCATTGATTTCTTCGTATGTTTTCTGAACCTTGAACTCGCTCATATAACAACCCGCTCCTTCCCGGGATAATCGACTTAATCCACCACCGAAACAACTTTGTGACCGGCCTCTTCCAGGGCGTCGATCGCTTTGTCCAACTCACCCTTCTCCAACCTGAAGCAATACAATTTCCGCCGGGAGGAATGGTTTTCCGTTGCCACGCTGATAATCTCACACCCGTGCTCTTTAATAATCCGGGTGACGCCCTCGACCCCGCCGACCTTGCCGACCAGAACATCCAGCCTTGAGGAATCCCGCAACAGACCCATCATATTGATAAAAGCCGAAAGCAAATCAATGGCGGTGATGATCCCCACCAGTTTTTTCTTGTCCAGAACCGGCAACCCGCCGATCTTGTAATCGTGAATGAGGCGGGCGGCCTTTTCAATGCTGGCATTGATATTGACGGTAATGGGATTCAGCACCATCACCTCGTGCACCTGAATATCCTTCTCCTGGGCAGGAAACGAATACTGCCGCAGATCGCTTTCCGTTATAAAGCCGACCAGCTGTTCATCCTCCACCACCGGCAGATGGCGGATGGAATGTTTTTTCATCAACGCCCCGGCCTCTTGCAGCAAGGCATTTTTCCCGATGATGATCAGGTCTTTTTGCATGCAGCTTTTTACTTTCATGATTCTGCCTGGGAAGCGATTGCGTGTTTTTTTCTCACTCTGACTGACCCAAATAAGGCCTTGCCGTTACAGCAAAGCGGTGAATATCTCATTAAAACGTTTATACATTATCCACCAGGAGAAGCAAATAGTTAATCCCCTTGCCTGACGACTTTCCTTACAGAAACAGCCCCTGACGGACCGGCGGAATTTTTCCCTTTTATTTTTCCCTGGATACGATTAAGAAAGTCACTGTGGCAAAGGTAATTGCCTGAAATCACAAAAACCTTGGCCCCGGAATGGGGCATCCATTTAAAGATGCCACCAAAACACAGCCCTCAAAAACCAATAATCCCATGATGAAAAATAAAAAAGACCCCACCCTTGCCGATGTCCGGCAACAGATCGACGCCATCGACAGCCAGTTTTTGGAGCTTCTCAAAAAACGGTTGCTCTGCGCCAGGAAAATCGGCGAACTCAAGAATCAGAATAACAAGGCCAAATGGGATCCCTTGCGGGAGCGACAGATCTTTGAGCGATTGCTTGCGGAAAACAACGGCGCCTTTCCCGAGCAACCACTGCTGAGCATCTTCCACGAGATCATCACCACCTGCCGACTCTCGCAAAAAAATGTGGAGGTCGCCTACCTGGGGCCGGAAGCAACCTTTTCCCATCTGGCCGGGATGAAATATTTCGGACACGCCGCCAAGTATCTTCCCCTGGAAACCATTGAGGACATCTTCGACGAGGTTGAGCGGGGCAGAAGCCAATACGGCATAGTCCCGGTGGAAAACTCCATCGAAGGCGCGGTCACCTCGACCCTGGACTCCTTCATCAAGTACAATGTCAAAATCTGCGGGGAATTGAATCTGGGCATCATCCACAACCTGGTCAACAAATCAGGTAGCCTGGAGGACATCAAGCTGGTGGTTTCCCATCCGCAGCCCATTGCCCAGTGCCGGCAATGGCTGAAAAAGCATCTCCCCAACGTTCCGATCCAGGATGTCTTTTCCACCAGCGTCGCCGCGAAAATGGCGGCGGAAGACCCAACGGTGGCAGCCATTGCCAGCTCACTCGCCATCACGACCTACCACTTGCAAACGGTGGTCAAGGGAATCGAGGATTACCGGGGCAACACCACCCGCTTCCTGCTCATCGGCAAGGAATCGCCCTCCAGAAGCGGCAAGGACAAGACCTCTCTGTTGGTCAGCCTCCTGGACCGGCCCGGCGCCTTGAACGACGCCCTGAGCATCCTGGCCCAGCGCTCCATCAACCTGACCCGGATCGAATCCCGTCCGGTCAAGGACGAACCCGGCCGCTACCTCTTCTTCATCGACATGCTCGGCCATCTGGAGGATGAGATCGTCAAGGAAGGCTGTGACAGGCTGAAGGAAATCTGCTCGTATTTCGAGTGGCTGGGGTCCTACCCCAGGGTAGGCGAGTGAATCGGGGTTAAGGCGCAAGGCTAAAGGCTAAAGGTCAACATCTCAACTTCTCGCACTCGGCACTCGGCACTCAGCACTTTCTTTCTATCCCCCGATCCGCGACATCTGCCCATGGCAGCTTCCCCGATCATCCTCCGAAAGGGTATGCCCTTTCGGCTTGTTCAGGATAGTCGCGACGATAAGCTCCCTAATCTCCGCATCATCTGCCCCGCTGCGCAGCCTCTCCTTGAGATCGGTTTCCTGGTCGGATAACAGGCAGGAGCGCAGCCTGCCTTCCGAGGTAAGCCGCAAGCGATTGCACCGGTCGCAGAAGTGGTGGCTGATGGGGCTGATGAAACCGAGACTGCCGACAGCCCCGGCCAGCCGGTAAATACGGGCCGGCCCGTCCATGCGCTTGGCCTCCACCGGCACCAGCGGCCCCAGGGGCTTGAGGAGCTCCATGATTTCCCGGGAGCTGATGTATTTCCCTTGGTCGCAAAGGGCCGAATCGCCAATGGGCATGAACTCGATAAAACGAACCTGAAAAGGCTCGGTAAGGGTCAGCCGGGCAAAGTCGATGAACTCGTCATCATTGATCCCCTTCAGGGCAACGACGTTCAGCTTGATCGGGGAAAAGCCGAGCTCCCGGGCCTTGCTGATCCCGGCCCAGACCCGGGCAAAGGCGTCAACCCCGGTGATCCGCCGGAAACGCTCCGGGCGCAGGGTGTCGAGGCTGATGTTCAGCTTGCTGATCCCGGCCTGTTGCAAGGCCTCGGCATAATCGGCCAGCAAAACGCCGTTGGTGGTAAGACGGATGTCGGTGAGGCCCGGAATTTTGGCCAGGGCCTGGATAAAGGAGAGCACATCCCGCCGCACCAGAGGTTCGCCGCCGGTCAGCCGGACCTTTTCAATGCCAAGGGAAACGGCAATACGCACCACCCGGAGAATCTCCTCGTAGCTGAGCAGCTCCTCGTTGGCCAACTTGATCCGTCCTTCCTGCGGCGTGCAGTACTGACAGCGGAGATTGCAATGGTCGGTAAGAGAAATTCGCAGATAACTGATGGAACGGGCAAACATGTCCGTCAACCGCTCGCCCTGGGTTTGCCCGGGCAGAACCGGTTCCGACGAAGCGGCAGGAGCTGGAGGTCGCGTTCCCGTATATCGGTCGTGGTTGGTGGTCATGCTCGTCATCCGTAGTATCTTTGCTATAAAAATGCAAATCGGGAAAACCATCCTGGCCCGACGCCTGCCCGGCTGTCCGAATGAAATCGTCCGCGCCACCCGCATCAATCTTTGATTTTTTCCGGCTTTCCTGCTACATAATGGGGGAACGTAAGACTACGATGCCTGGAAGCATTCGTCAATCGTCATTTATGCCCCCTCTTAAAATTCACCTTGGGAAAAACCGTTCATGCTCATCCTCGGCATTGAAAGCTCCTGCGATGAAACCGCCGCCGCGGTTCTGCGCGATGGCCACACCCTGCTGAGCAATGTCATCAACTCCCAGGTGGCCGTGCACAGCCCCTACGGCGGAGTGGTTCCAGAGCTCGCCTCCCGGAAGCATCTGGAAAACATCTATCCGGTGGTGGCGGCGGCCCTTGAACAGGCCGGGGTCACCCTGGACGATCTGGACGGCCTGGCCGTCACCCAGGGGCCGGGCCTGGTCGGCTCGCTGCTCGTCGGCCTTTCCTTTGCCAAGGCCATCTCGGCGGTAAGAGGCATCCCCTATGTGGGGGTTGACCACATTGTCGGCCATCTCCTCTCCCCTTTTCTGGAAAAGGAGCAGCCGGAATTCCCCTATATCGCCCTGGTTGCCTCGGGAGGGCATTCCAGCCTCTTCCTGGTTCAGAGCCATACCGCCATTCAACCTCTGGGCAGAACCCGGGATGATGCGGCAGGCGAGGCCTTTGACAAGGTGGGCAAGATTCTCGGCCTGGAATATCCGGGCGGACCGGTGATCAGCCGCTTGGCCGAGCAAGGAAACCCTGCGGCCATCCCTTTCCCCCGCGCCTGGCTTGCTCCGGACAGCCTCGATTTCAGCTTCAGCGGCCTGAAAACCTCGGTGGCCAATTATGTCCACCAGCGCCAACAGAAAAACGAACCCTTCAGCATCCCCGATGTCTGCGCCTCTTTTCAGGAAGCGGTGGTGGAGGTGCTCTGCGAAAAGGCGCTCAAGGCCGCGCAGGTGCACGGCATCTCCACCGTTGCCCTGGCCGGAGGGGTGGCGGCCAATGCCCGCTTGCGCGCCGCCCTCCAGGACCTCGGCAGCCAACGAGGCATCGAGATCTTCATGCCCTCCCTGGAGCTGTGCACGGATAATGCCGCGATGATCGCCCTGGCCGGCTTTTATCAGTTTGCCGAAAAGGCCACGACCTCGCTTGACACCGATGCCTATTCCCGCTCGCCGATCCTCCATCCCGGGCCTGTTTCCGGGGGAGGATCGCCGACTCCGCCGGCCCATGTCGAGCCATGAAGCCCAACCGCGCCGCCAGATACTATTACTTGAAATTTCTCCGCCTGCAGGGCGACCCGCATTCCCTGGCCCTGGGGGTGGCCGTCGGTCTTTTTGTCGGCATCACCCCGACCATCCCCCTGCACACCGCGCTGATCCTCATACTGGCCTGGCTTTTCCGGGGCAACATCCTTGCCGCCCTGATCGCGGCCACGGCGATCAGCAACCCCCTTACCTGGCTGCCGCAATATTATTTCTGCTGGCGGCTGGGAAGCTGGCTGCTTCCCGGGCGTCTTTCCTGGCCTCGGATCCAGGAGCTGCTGGGGGTGCTCACCTCCGGCACAGGCTTTAAAGAAAGCCTTGCCCTCCTCGGG
>DASWIU010000260.1:0-3402 GCA_036397515.1 Desulfurivibrionaceae bacterium
TCGGTGGGGCGGATGGCTTCGTGGGCGTCCTGGGCGGATTTGCTGGTTTTGAAGATATTCGGCTTGGCCGGGAGGAACTGTTCGCCAAAGGCCCCGGTGATATACTGCCGGGCCTCTTCGATGGCATCGTTGCTGATCCGGGTGGAGTCGGTCCGCATGTAGGTGATCAGGCCGGTGGGGCCCTCGTCGCCCAACTCGATTCCCTCGTAAAGCTTCTGGGCCAGGGTCATGGTTTTTTTCGCGGAAAAGCGGAGCTTGCGGTTGGCGTCCATCTGCATGGTGCTGGTGATGAAGGGCGGGCTGGGGTTGCGCTTCTTTTTCTTTTTTTCCAGGCTCTCCACCAGAAAAGAAGCGTCGCGCACCGCGGCGACAATGGCCTGCGCCTCGGCATCGGTGCCGATCTTGTTTTTCTTGAGATCAATCTTTTTGCCGTATGCCTGGTCGAGCTGGGCGACAAAGGGCGGAGGCGTTTTTCCCTCCAGGGTGGTGTGGATGGACCAGTACTCTTCCGAGACAAAGGCCTCGATGGCCTGCTCGCGTTCACAGACCATGCGGACCGCGACGGACTGCACCCTCCCGGCGCTTAATCCCCGGCGGACCTTGTCCCAGAGCAGGGGAGAGATCTGGTAGCCCACCAGCCGGTCCAGGATGCGGCGGGTTTGCTGGGCCTCGAAGCGCTGCTGGTTGACCTCGCTGGCCTGGTCGATGGCCGCGAGGATGGCCTTTTTGGTGAGCTCATGGAAAAGCACCCGTTGGATGGGCTTGTGGGTGGATTGTAAAAATTCGGCGATATGGTGGGCAATGGCCTCCCCCTCGCGGTCCGGATCAGGGGCCAGATAGATCTTGTCCGCTTTTTCGGCCGCGCTTTTCAGGTCGCTGATGATTTTGCCCTTGCCCCGGATGGTGACGTATTGGGGGGCAAAATCATTGGCAATATCAACGCCCAGGGTTTTCACCGGCAGATCGATGATATGGCCGACCGAAGCCTTGACCGTAAAGGTTTTGCCGAGATATTTCTGCAAGGTCCGGGCTTTGGCCGGAGATTCAACAATGATGAGCGATTGTGACATGGTGTCCCGTGCGTTTTTGTTAAGCTGGCGCAGCTGCGACTCTTTCTCTAGGGGCCTTATACACTGGACGAATGGGGTTCTGCAAGCCTTTGGTACTGATTGCCCGGTAAAGAGGCCACCAGACCCCGGAGTTCCAGGTGCAGGAGGATCTCGCTTATTCGGTGGGCGGGCAACCGAGCCGCCTGGATAATCTCCTCGATATTTTTGGGATACACCTCAAGCAGGGAGAAGACCTGCCCCTCTTCCAAGGGCAGCGGCGGCGGTTGCGCCTTTGCCTCCGGCAAGGAGGCGGGGCTGGCCAGGGCCGTCAGTTCCTCAAGGATGTCGGCGGTGCCGTGCACCAGCTTGGCGCCTTCCTGGATCAGGCGGTGGCAGCCTTCGCTTTTCGGGGAATCGATTCTGCCGGGGATGGCAAAAACATCCCTCCCCTGCTCCAGGGCCTGGTGGGCGGTGATCAGGGTACCGGAACGGTGGGCGGCTTCGACAACCACGACGCCCAAAGACAGACCGCTGATAATCCGATTTCTGGCGGGGAAGCGAAAACTTTCCGGCAGGGTGCCCAGGGGGCTTTCGCTGATTATCGCCCCGTGCGCGGCGATCTGCCCGTGGATTTTCCGGTTCTGGCTGGGATAGATAATGTCCAGGCCGCAGCCCATGACCGCGATGGTCTTGCCCTTTGCCGCCAGGGCTCCCCGGTGGGCGGCGGTGTCTATCCCCAGGGCCAGGCCGCTGGTGATGACCAGCTCGTGGCGGGCCAGTTCCGTGGCCAGCCGTTCCGCCACCTGCAGCCCGTAGGAAGAGGCGGCCCGTGCTCCGACCATGGCGATGCCCGGGGAGCTGAGCAGTTGCGGGGAGCCCAAGACATAGAGAATGATCGGCGGGTCGCTTATTTCCTTGAGCAGGGGAGGAAAGAGCGGATCGTCCCAGCAGAGCAGGGTCATGCCGGATTTTTCCGCCAGGCGGAGCTCTTTTTCCGCCGCGGCCTCGGCAATTGCCCGCTGATCGCACAAGGCGGCGAGGCTGTCTTTGCGCAAAAAAATACATTCCTCAAGATTCTTGCGGCTCGCCGCAAGAATCTGTTGGGCGGAGCCGAACCGCTCGACAAGTTTTTTGAGGGTGGCGGGGCCAAGCCCTGGGGTAAAGGCAAGGGAGAGCCATTGATGTCTGATGTCCATATCGGCAAGACCGCAAGGAATGGAAGGGGTGAAGGGGGCGGATAGTATTTTCCCGGGCAAAGTCCTTGTCAGGCACGGGCGCTGAAGACAGGGCCGTCTGAAACGGCGGCCATGTCTTCAGCCTGCAAACCGGCTAATCGTTATAAAAGGCAAACAGCAGATTGCGCCGGGTGGGGTGCTTGAGTTTTTTCAGCGCCTTGGCCTCGATCTGGCGGATCCGCTCCCTGGTTACGGCGAAGTTGTCGCCAACCTCCTCCAGGGTCAGATCAATCGAGGTGTCGATGCCGAAGCGCATGCGCAGGACCAACTCCTCCCGGGGGGAGAGGGTGCGCAAGACATTGCGGAGATTCTCCCGCAGGCTTTCCATGGCGGTGGCCTCGTCCGGCGACAGGGAATTCACATCTTCGATGAAGTCGGAAAGATAGCTGTCTTCGCTGCTGCCGATGGGGGTGTCCAGGGACAGGGGCTCCTTGGCGATCTTCAGGATATTCTTGACCTTGCTCAAATCGACATCGAGCCGTTCGGCCATCTCTTCGGGGGTGGCTTCCCGGCCGGTTTCCCGGAAAAAATCCTTGGCGCCCTTGAGAAGGCGGTTGATGGTGTCGATCATGTGCACCGGGATGCGGATGGTGCGGCCCTGGTCGGCAATGGCCCGGGTGATCGCCTGCCTGATCCACCAGGTGGCATAGGTGCTGAACTTGTAGCCCCTTCGGTATTCGAATTTTTCCACCGCCTTCATCAGGCCGATATTGCCTTCCTGGATAAGATCGAGCAATTGCAGCCCCCGGTTGGCGTACTTCTTCGCCACGCTGACCACGAGGCGCAGATTGGCCTGCACCAGGGCGTTTTTTGATTCACGGCTGACTTTTTCCCCGTCGGTGATCTCGGCAAGCAGGGCGGCCAGGGATTCGGGATCGATGCCATGGGTTTTGACGCAGCCCTGCAGAAAGAGGGGATATTTGACCGGGTCTTCCCGGATCTGGGCGGGCGGGGTAAGTTTGGTCCCTTGTTTGCGTAGCCGGTTGATGATGGCGGAGAGATGCTTGGCGCTGATGCGATCGTGCTCAAAAAGTTTGGCGATCGCCTTGGTGTTGCGCTTGACCCGGATTTTGATTTTCTGGGCTTCCGCCTTGGTGACGGCCGGATCGAGCAGGTCG
>DASWIU010000261.1:0-4363 GCA_036397515.1 Desulfurivibrionaceae bacterium
CCGCCCATGGCCGCTTTGGCCAGTTGATTGCATAAACCCTTGATCTGGTCGGCCATGCGCTGCCGCTCTTCTTCCCAACCGGGGAACCGCTCGATGAATTGCAGCAGGGAAAACCGGCCCCGCTCCCTGGGGAAGAGCTCGGTAAAGAGATCGACCTGCTTGGCCAGGGCTCGGGCGGTCTGGATAACCCCTTCCTTGGCGCGGCCCTTCAGATCGGCCTGGGCCGCGGTCTCCAGGTCTTTCACCAAATCGATCACCTGGTAATGGCTGAAGGAGGTGCCGAAGTACTGGGTTGCCACCCCTTCCAGATGATGGGCTTCGTCGAAAATCACCGATTCGTAGCGGGGCAGAACCTCGGCATGGCCGAAACGGCGCAGGGCCAGGTCGGAGAAGAAAAGGTGGTGGTTGACCACCAGCAGTTGGGCCTGGCCCGCCTTTTTGCGCAGCCGGGTGATAAAGCAGGCGGTGGCGTCCGGGCAGTTGGAGCCCAGGCACTGGCTGGCCGAGGCGGTGATTGCCTGCCAGAGCGGGGCATTGTCCGCCAGCCAGGCCAGTTCGCTGCGGTCGCCGGTTTCGGTTTCCTCCAGCCAGTCGGCGACCCGCTGGCTGTCGCGGTCGTCGGCCAGGGTATGGCGCTGGGGCGAGGCGAGGAACTGCTGCCAGCGATAGAGGCAGAGATAGTTCTGTCTGCCTTTGATGCAGAGGGCGTTCAGCCGCGGGGCCAGGTGTTTTTTGATGAAGGGGATTTCCTTGGTGAGGATCTGGTCCTGGAGGTTCAGGGTGTTGGTGGAGACCACCACCTTCTGGCCGCTCAAGATGGCCGGAACCAGGTAGGCCAAGGTCTTGCCGGTGCCGGTGCCCGCCTCCACCGCCAGCATCCCCGGCCGGCCCGGCCTTTCGTCTTCCGATTGCTCCAGGGTGGCCGCGATGGCTTCGGCCATGCGGAGCTGGCTGGGGCGCGACTCGTAGCCGGGCAGTTTCTGGGCCAGGATGCCGTCTTGGGCAAAGATCTCGGCCATGGCCTCGGACAGGGAATTGGACATCGGGCTCTGCTCTGGGTGTGGATTCAAGGGGGCGTCTCTCCTGTTGACAAGGGGAAAAGCATTCTGCTAGCCTGATCATGGAGAGGGAATAACGGCCAAGTTGCGGTCGTGGCTAAATTGTGACATCTATACCATATGGAGGGGAAATGAACGAAATTAAAAAGATTCTGGTTCCCGTGGATTTTTCGGAGAATTCGCAGAAGATCCTCCGCACTGCCGTGGACTTTGCCGCCAGATTCAAGGCGGAGGTGATGATCGTTTTTGTGGTGCAGAGCTTTGACGATTATTCCGGTTTTTTCGTGCCCCATATGCCCATCATCCAGCTCGAGGAAGAGATGGTCAAGAGCGCCACGGAAAAAATGAAGAGTTTCACGGCGGAAACCCTCAACGGCTCGGTGCCGCATAGCACCGCGATCTTGAGCGGCGACGTGGTCGAGGAGATCAACCGCTTTGCCGGGGAAGCGAAGGCGGACATGATCGTCATGGGCACCCACGGCTACAAGGGGCTGGACAAGATCCTCTTCGGTAGCGTGGCCGAGAAAATCGTCAAGACCGCGCCCTGCCCGGTGCTGACCATCAACCCCTACCGCTAGAGGGCAATCAGCTCAGAACCGCGAGGAGTCCGGTGGCGGCTCCCGTGGCTTTCCGCGGTTCGCCGCAGAGGTTGGCAAAAAGATCGATAAGCGAAGCCCCCTCGTAGGCGTAAAAGCGGATGCTCTTTTCGCTCGGGCCGCCTTCCGGAAAAGGTAGGGTTGCCCGATTCAGCTCGTTTCCTGCCTCTTGCAGTTCCGTCAGCCGCTCGGCGGAGATTGTTGCGCTTGCGGCAATTCCGAGCAATATCCCGTTGAAATGTTCCTTGGAGGCTCCTGCGGCCGTGCTGAATTTTTCAGCCAGGGCACCCTCCGCCTTGTTTTCCGTCTGGCTCGGCAGGGTGAGGCTGACCAGCTGTCTCGGGAGCCGGCCGGTGAGAGCCTCGTAAGTTTCGGCCAGCAAGCCCTGGAGTTCTTCGTGGCTTGTGATCAGCAGGGGGAATTCCGCGGCGCGCGTATCCCGGAGGTAGAGGCGGCCCCAGGCCTTGGTCAGTCGGGTCAGGTTGATTGTCGGTCCGCCCGGCGGCCTGGCGGCGGCAAGTTCCCGCAGGGCCTCTACCTCTTCCTCGTCCCCCCCGTCTTCTTCTGCCTCCTCGCCCCGGAGGGCGGCAAAAAGTTCGGCCTCTTTTCCCGAGATGGCCAGGAACCCCTTGGCGATTTCCCGTTCCTCTTCCCGGAACATCTCCGTCAGCTTCAGGATGAGCATGGCCTGCCAGAGTATTTTGTCCTCGGATTTTTGAGGTTGCGCGGCTTCCTTGCCGGAACGCAGGCGAGAGGCCAGCGACCCCGCCGAGGCCTCGTCCCGGTCGCCCTGACCGGCGGAAAGAGAGGCCAGGAGTCCGCCGTGGAATTCCGCCTCATGGCCCTTGAGCTCCTGGGCAAGGGACTGGAAACGGGCCTCTTCGTCTCCGGAAAGGTGCACCGGCGTGTATCCCGTCCCTAATCCCTGCTCTCCGGCCTTGCCCGGCAAGGCGTAAAAAAAGAGCGTATCGCAGAGGAGCCGGAAGGGTTGCAGGTCTGCGGGATCGGGGTTGGTTTCCGGAGAAAAAAGGGCGGTGAGCGATTGTGTCATTTGTAATTCCTGTTACAATGGGCCGAAATTCTCCCCGGATTGGGGCATCTCGAAAAAAACTTTAAAAACAGGCTGCGCATGCAAAGAATACGGGAACGGATTTCCCTGGCTATCCTGGTTGTCGTCTATCTGCTGGCCAGTGTCCGGTACTTTCCCGGGCGGGCCATGCACTCATTGGTGGAAACCTTGATCCATGTGCTGTCCGTGGCGCCGATCACCCTGGGCGCCACCCTGGTAATTGTCGCGGTGCTGCAGCGGCTGGTCAAGGAGCGGCTGCCGTTCAGCAGAATGTTGCGCCTCTATCTCGTGGTGGCCATTTGCCTGGAGTTCATCCTCGGGCTTGCCCATTTTTTTGAGATGAACGGGGCTGTTTAAGAGTAGCCATCCAGCAGTGCCGCAGATGCGCGAAAGAGGCCTGTTCGCCATACACGCGGTATGCGGACAGGCCGATGACAAAGCAGATGCGGTGCTGCTGGGTGGCTACCGGATCAGCGAGTTGTTGGGGTGCCAGCCGGAAGGCGCGGTAGTGTTGGGCAGGACAATGGATTTTTTGCCGAGCACCGTGCCGGGGTTGGTCACCGCGTTGCAGCCGGTCTGGGCCTTGTCGCCAAAGATTGCCCCGAACTTGCGCAGGCCGGAACTGATGGTGCCATCCGGGGTTTTCACCAGGACATCCCCGCCGGTGAAGCGCAGGTTGGCCAGCTTGGTGCCTGCCCCCAGGTTCACCTCGTTGCCCAGGATGCTGTCGCCCAGATAGGCGAAATGGCCGGCCTTGGCGTCGTCGAGGAAGATGGCATGCTTGACCTCGGTGACGTGTCCTACCACGCAGCGGGCCCCCACCAGGCAGTGGCCGCGGAGATAGGCGCCTTGCCGGATCTCGCTTTGGTCGCCGATGATCACCGGCCCCTTGATAAAGGCCCCGGACTCAACCAGCACCCCCTTGCCGATACTGAGCGGCCCGCCGGCCAGCACCACCCCGGCCATGAGAACGCTGGCCCCATCGAGCAGCGTACCGTTCTGGAATACCCTGAGCTTGCCCTTGGTGGCGTCGCCGAATTCGATGGTGCAATCTCCGGCCTCCAGCAATCTCGCCTCATGAAGGACCAGGGTGGCCGGGAGCGGGCCCGGGGTCAGGGGCCAGGCGATTTGCGGCCAGGGGTATTCGGCCAGATAACCCTTCAGCCGGGCCAGCGCCTGCCAGGGGTATTCCTCGGCCGCGAAAAGCGAGGCGTGGGCATAGCGGCTCAGATCAAAAAAAGAAGCGTTTGTAAGGTTCATCAGGATCGGTTGCCGGTTGTTTTTTGTTGGCCGTCATGGCATGATTACTCAAATGGTCTTCTCTTGCCCCGGGCTGGACGTTCTCCCGGTTGCAGGCCTACTATGGTGCAAAACACCGATTTCTTCAAGCATATTTCCGGCCCGGTCCCGGCCTGCGGATATCGTCTTGACTTCACTGGGAGGGGTGCTTATGTTGCCTCACTCAAACCATTGTTTTTTCCGGCAAGGCCGGTCTGCCTATAACATATAACCTGGAGGCATGTTGTGGATATTAATGATTCCATGACCTCAGAGTTGAACGATTTTCATGATTCCGAAGGGCAGGAGATCCCCGGAGAATTGCCGCTCATGGCGGTGCGTGATGTGGTTATCTTCAATTA
>DASWIU010000262.1:0-2255 GCA_036397515.1 Desulfurivibrionaceae bacterium
TTACTTTGCCGCCCCGTAGAGGAAGGGGTATTTAGTCTGCTATATAATTCCGGCTAATAAAATTGGCTGGAGTATTATCTGTCTACCTGACACCATGGAGCAATACAAGAAGTTTATTCTTTCAGGACGGTTGGTTAGGGAGGATTGTCTTGGGTGCGGAGGGGGATGGATTTTTACACAAAAAAAGGGTCAGCCGAATATGGCTGACCCTTTCTGATTTTCAATGGAGGCGGCGAGCGGATTTGAACCGCTGAATAATGGTTTTGCAGACCACTGCCTTACCACTTGGCTACGCCGCCTTTTTGGTGGGGGCAATCTTAAACGCAGATCGTTTTTTTGACAAGGGAAAATGTGCACGGGGCGCGGGTCTGCGGCAGGCAAGGAAAAAGGGCGTAAAGCCCTGCGCCGGGCCGGGTGATCCGTTGCCCTTTTTCAGCGGCTGGGGTATGGTGTGTCCTCGGCAAGAGGGGTGACGCCCTCATAGATTACTCCTTACCCGTACCCTGACCGTGACTACCGATACCCTTGCCCAAACACCGCAACCAGACCTGTCCCTTCTCGAGGAAAAGCTCGGCTACCAGTTCCGGGACCGCGCCCATCTACAAAAGGCCATGATCCACAGCTCCCATGCCTTTGAACAGGGCAGGCAGACGCAGAAGAACAACGAGACCCTGGAGTTTTTGGGCGACGCAGTGCTCGATCTCACCGTGGGCTATGCGCTTTTCCGCCATTTCCCGGAGATGCGGGAGGGTGATCTCACCCGGCTGCGGGCTGCCCTGGTCAACGAGCGGCACCTGGCCCGGATGGCGCGTGATCTTGAGCTGGGCAACTATCTGTTGCTGGGCAAGGGCGAGGATACCAATCTCGGCCGGGAAAAGGCCTCCATCCTTTCCTGTGCCTTCGAGGCGGTGGCTGGAGCCATCTTTCTCGATGGCGGGTATCCTGCGGCCACCGAATTTGTCGAACGCCATTTTTACCCCTGGTTTGAGGACCGCCGGCAGTCCATGTTTTTGGTCGATGCCAAGAGTTCGCTCCAGGAGCTTCTCCAGGAACGGTTCAACGAGGGCCCCCGCTATGTGCTGGAGGGGGACGAAGGGCCGGATCATAACAAGATCTTCCATATCTCGGTCCGCTTCCGCGAGGAAACCCTCGGCCAGGGCAGCGCCCGCAGCAAGAAGGAGGCGGAGCAGGAGGCCGCCGCCATGGCGCTCAAGAATCTCGCCGGGCC
The DNA here is from genome assembly GCA_036397515.1 of Desulfurivibrionaceae bacterium. Lineage (GTDB taxonomy): Bacteria > Desulfobacterota > Desulfobulbia > Desulfobulbales > Desulfurivibrionaceae > Thiovibrio. Next base: position 1,229 of record DASWIU010000262.1, read on the forward strand.
CGAGCAGTCCGGCCAGTGATTTGTCGTGTCAGAGCGCCTTTCTTCTAATCCCATGCTTTCCCCCTTTATCATCCCCATCTTCATTGCCCATCAGGGCTGTCCCCATCAATGCCTGTTCTGCAATCAGCGCAATATCACCGGTGCTGCCGAGGGCATGGTCGGTGCCCACGAGGTGGCGGAAACCATCCGCACCCAGTTGGCTTGGCCGCGCAGGCATTCGGACGCCCCGGTGCAGGTGGCTTTTTACGGGGGTAGCTTCACCGGCCTTCCCCTGGAACGGCAGGAGGAATTGCTGGGTGCGGCCCAGCCTTTTCTGGCTTCAGGCCAAGTCCGGGAGCTCCGGCTCTCCACCCGGCCGGATTATGTAACTCCGGAGATCGCCGGATTTTTGCGGGAGCAGGGAGTGGGGATCGTGGAGCTGGGGGCCCAGTCATTGGAGGATGGGGTGCTTGCGGCCAGCGGCCGGGGGCATACCGCGGCCCAGGTGGGGACGGCGGTTGCCTGTTTGAAAGAGGCGGGGATGCAGGTGGGGCTCCAGCTCATGCTCGGCCTGCCCGGAGACACCACGGCCACGGCCTTGGCCAGCGGTCGCCGGGCGGCAGCGCTTGGCCCGGATCTGGTTCGGCTCTACCCTTGCCTGGTTATCTCCGGCAGTCCCTTGGCGGAGCTGTACCGGCAGGGGGAGTATCAGCCCCTGAGTCTGCCGCGGGCCGTGGCGTTGGCTGGTCGGCTCTGGTCCATTTTCAAGGCGCAGGGGATTCCCGTGGTGAGGATGGGGCTGCAACCCTCTCCCGCGTTGGAGGAAACCGTGCTGGCCGGGCCGTACCATCCGGCCTTTGGTGAGTTGGTGCTTTCCCGGCTTTTCTTCAACCGGGTCCGTGCCTTGCTGTCCGCCCGTCCGGCCCAGCAATTGCACTGTTTGTGTCTCGCCAAGGCGGACGAATCCATCTATCGGGGCAGGGGCAACGGGAGTGTCAAGCGACTTGCCGCCTTGGGGCTTCTTGAGGGGGTGGAAACGGTGTTCAGC
>DASWIU010000263.1:0-8228 GCA_036397515.1 Desulfurivibrionaceae bacterium
CTGGCTCTATCCCCGCCTGGTCTGGGGCGGGCTCTGGGCCATGCTGCTGATCATCCCCTTTTTCCGGCAGAAAACCGCCCTGCGCGGCATCCTCATGAGCCTGGTGCCCACCACCATGATGCTGGTCATGGTCTTTCCGGAAATGGGCCTGGGGCTTTTTGGCCTCAAGGCCGGGCTCCTGACCCCGCTTCTCGTGCTGCTCCTGAATTTTGTGTATGGGATCGCGGCGTCTTTTTGGTACAAGAACTGCGCCTGAGATGAACGGTAAGATTTTCGCCATCGGCGACATCCACGGCTGCGCGGCAAAGCTCTCCCTGCTGCTGCAGCGGCTCCCCTTTGACCCGGCCCAGGACACCCTGGTCTTTCTCGGCGATTATCTCGACCGCGGGCCGCAGGTCAAAGAGGTGCTGGACCAGATCTGCCGTTTACGGCAAGAGGGGGTGCGCATCGTGGGGCTCATGGGCAACCATGAATATCTGCTGCTCGAATACCACCGGACCGGGGATCAGGCCCTGCTCCCCTACCTGCGGGGGCTTGGCCTGGAAAATACCTTGGAAAGCTACGGAGGAGCCAGTCTCGCCCAGCTCACCTCCCTTGCCTTTCTGCCGCCCGAGCACCGGGCCTTTCTCGACTCCCTGCTGCCTTACTGGGAAACAGAGGAGTATATCTTTGTCCATGCCGGCCTGCGGCATGGAGAGCCCTTGGCCGAGCAGGATATTTCCGACCTCTGCGAGGTCCGTGAGCCGTTTTTGAGCGCCGACCTCGACTACGGCAAGCGGGTGATCTTCGGGCACAGCTCCTTTGCCACCCCCCTGGTCACCCCGTTTAGAATCGGCATCGACACCGGCGCGGTTTACGGCAATCTCCTCACCGCCGTGGAGCTGCCGGGCTTGCGCTTCCATCACGCCTAAGGCGGCGAAAAAATACTGCTCAGGCCATAATCTCCGGTTATAAAAGCGCGGGCGACCTGGCCGATCAGCCGGTCCTCCCCCATGGCCGCGTCAAGCAGCCGGGTAAAACCCAGAATCCTGCCTACCACCACCAGTTTCTCCTCAATAGCCTCCCTGGCAGCCCCCTGAAGCGAGGCATTGACCAGGTCCTCCTTGACATCGACCAGGAAGCCGTAATGCTCGAAAATCTCCCCGATGCACAGGGCGCGCCGCCGCCGCCGTTCCAGGGAGGTGCCCCCGCCCTTGAAGCGGAAGCGGATATGGTTGCTCCGCGCCTCCGGGGAGCAGAGGGTGTCGATCATGATGAAGTGAAAATCCATGCGCGCGTTCATGTTGCAGTAATCCCGGCTGACCAGGCAATAGTTGGGCATGCCGATGGGCCGCTCCGACTTCTGGTCGGTGAGAAAGGAAGACATCACCGAGCCCATGGGGGTTCCGCCCGGCGGCGGGCCCCAGTGCAGGCCCGGGGTGGTGATGCCGCGCCACAGGGCCTGGAAGGGCCGGGAGATGACCATCTCCGGCGGGATCCTTCTTTTTTTCGGCCCGCTCAAGGCCAGCCCCCCTCCCATGTCGATGACGCTGACAAAGAAAGGAACCGGCGAGTCGATGGCATGCACCGCGCCCAGATCCCCCTCCAGAATCTCGTCTCCGGCCTCGAACATGGAAAGCACCGCCTTTTCATGGACAAAACGGACGATGTCGTGGAGCGACTTGCATTCCATGATGGAAAAGGTCGGGCCGTAGGCATCGGTAAGGTGCAGGGCCGTGACCAGCTCCCGCAGCTCCTGATAGAGGGGCGGAAGGCTCGCGAGCACCGGGCTGGCCGGAGGAGCCCCATTTTGCCAGGCCTCTTGCGCCGCGCTGATTTCCTCATCCGTGGCCGCGTACACCCGGCCATGGCTGCCGTCCACGGTGAGCCACTGCCCGGCGCTCAGCCTGTGCCCCGCATCCGTCAGCCCGCAGATCAGGGGGGTTTCCTGTTCGCGGGCCACGCAGGCCAGGTGATCGGCCGGGCTGCCCAGATCCACCAACACCGCGGCCACCATGCCCAAGAGGTTGGCCGCCTCGACAAAACTCTGGTGCATGACCAGCACCACCGGCTCCCGCGGCAGCTTTTCCAGATCCCTGCGGCCTTTTACCAGAAGCACCCGCCCGGTGGCCCGCCCCCCCGAGGCCATGATCCCCTGGGCCAGGGGCGGGGTTTTGCCCTGCCATTCCTCCCCGCTCTGCACGCCCATGGTGGTCAGGGGCCGGACCTGGAGGATAATCGCCTGCCCCTCCTGGTCCACCGCCCATTCGATATCCTGCGCTATCCCTTCCCGCTCTTCCAGGGCCTTGCCCCATTCGGCAAGACGCCGCAGCTCCTCTTCGTTGAGCACCGGGGTGCGTCGTTCCTCCGGGGCAATCTCCTGCCAGCGCACCCCGCCTTCGGGAGCGCCGACCAGCAACCGTTCCTTGTCGGCGATGGTGGAGCGCTGCCAATCCACCGCGCCGTCCCTTCCCACCAGATAGAGATCCGTGGCCACGCTGCCGGAAACCGCGGCCTCGCCCAGGCCCGGCACCGCGCTGATCAGCATCATGCCGCTTTCCGGCTCCTGCGGGGAGCGGGAAAGCAGGATACCGGCGGCGCGGGCCTCCACCATCTCCAGGCAGAGCACGGCCATCTCAAAGCTCAAGGGATCAAGACCGGCGTGCAGCCGGTAGGCAAGGCTGCGCACATTGAAGTTGCTGGCCACCACCTCGGTGAAACCCTTGAGAAACCCGGCCTCGTCCCGGACATTGAGCACCGAGCTGAACTGGCCGGCAAAGGAATGGCGCTCCCCATCCTCGCTGATGCTGCTGCTCCGCACCGCCAGCGCCTTGCCGGCCTGAAAAAACGGCCGGGCCCGGGCGAGAATCTCTTCGGCTAGAGCAGGGGGAAGCGGGGCCTGCCGGATGAGCTCCTGCACCCGGTGCGCGGTTTCCGGGGGGATGGCCTTGTCGGTCCCAGCCCCATGCGCGGCGAGAAGATGGACCAGCTGCAGGGAAAGGCCCTGGTGCTCAAGAAAAAACCGGCAACCGGCCAGGGTAACCACGAACCCGTCCGGCACCCGGAATCCCTTCTGCTTAAGGTCGGCCAGGGAGGCGGCCTTGTTGCCGGTCAGGGCCCGGTGTTCGGGCACCAGCCCGGTCAGGGGCAAGGAAAAAGGAACCGCTTCGGACCGCGCAAGGGGTTTGAGTTTTTCCCGGATGGTCGCGGCCAGATTATGCTGCACCCCCCGGAGCGCCCGATACCTGCCGCCGGTCAGATGCTCCAGCCGGGCCGTCATCTCCGCGGTTTCCTCGATAAGCCTTTCCGTGAGCCGGGCCAGGCCGGCCTGATCCCCTTGCAGGCGGAGGTGGATGGTGATCTCGGTGAGGCAGTCGATCGCCCGGTTGTTGCTAGCAAGCAGGGAACGGAATATCTGGTAGCGGGCGGTGAGGAGCTCGTGGGCCTCATCCTGCCGCAGCTTCCGGTGTGCCTGCAATCTGGCGCTCTGTTTTTTAAGCCAGCGCAGCATCGATTCTCACCCCTCGCTCCCGGCCTGGTCCTGCTTGACCGAAGCGAGAAACTGCTCGAAAAACCGTTCGATGGCCGCCTCGTCGCGCATCTGCACATCGAGCTGGCGGGTAAAGGAGATCAGCTCGCCCAGCCGGGTGAGCACCCTTTCCATCCGCAAGGCGTCAAGGTTCCTGGCCTTGGCGATCACCAGGTCGCCGGTGCGCTCCACCTTGAAATAGAGGCCGGTCAGAATGGCGCTGATCAGCCGGGCGCGCCAGTTCCGCTTGGTCTGGTTGGCAAGGCCGCCGACAAACCGGAAATAGATGTAGTTATTGTCCGGCTCCGGGGAGAAAAAGGCATCCACCACATTGAAGTGATACCCGAGGCGCAGGAAGAGATTGCAGTAATTGTCCGCGATGATCGCGAGATTGTCGCCGGGATAGGAGGAGCGGCCGGTCAAGGCGGCCAGCGGCTTGCCGAGGCCGGCGAGGATGTCCCGCAGTCCCAGGGGCGCCGGTTCCCTGGCCTGCGCCGCCTCCTTGAAAAAACCGGCAAGAATGGCGGTGAGCGGCCGGCAGTTCAGCATCTCCGGGGTAATTTCCCCGCCCGGCCGGGGTAAATCCCCCTTGAGCCCCGAGCCGAGATCAATGACCCGCAATTTGAGCGGTCCAGGCAGGTGCACCGGGTAGCTCGGCAACCCTGCCCCGCCGGGGTACTCTTCGTGGAAATGGATGAGTCCGTCGATGGCCTTTTCGTGGCTGAAGCGCAGGATATCGTGAAAGGTCCGGCAGTTTACCGGGAGAAAATCGGCGGACGCCGGATCGGCCAGGGTGAGCGGCGCTATCCAGCGCAGGAGTTTGCGGAGGGTCCGCAGCTCCGGGGAGCTGCGGTAGGCGGAATCCTCCGTGGTCTGCAAGCGGAGCAGGCCGTGGATGATGCCCCGGTAGACCTTCTTGTTTTCCACGTCAACGGTCACTTCCTCGCCGGCGGGTAGCAGGCGGGTGGCCTCGCCGGTGCCGAACAGGGCCGGGGTCCGGTATTCGCGGGCAATGGTGGCCAGATGGCCGGTGGGGCCGCCGATGTCGGTGATGATGGCGGAAGCCTTCCAGACAATGGGGCTGAGCCGGGGATCGGGAAACCGGGCCACGGCCACGGCGCCCATGGGGAATTGCTCCGGGTCGGTCTCCTGGTCCACCTGCACGACCAGGCCCGCGCCGATGCCGAGCTGGGCGATCTGCCCTCTGCCTTCCATGATCGGCTCGGAGGCTTGCAGTTCGGCGGCAATCTCGCCCGGCAGGGGCAAGGGCTTTACCGGCAGGCTAAAAGGCCTGCTCTGGAGAATGACCAGCTCCTTGCCCAGGGCCCATTCGATGTCCTGCGGGCCGTCAAAGGCTTTTTCCAGAAGCAGGGCCTGTTCGGCCAGCCTCCTGATCTCCTCCGGGAGCAGGGAGCTTGAGCCGCGCCGCAGGCCGCTGGCCAGAAAGGCGAGAGGGTCTTCCTGGTCCGCCGGGGCCGGCGGGGTGAGGATTTCGCTCTCCAGCAGAGGAAACGGCCAGATGCGGCTTACGAGAAAGCGGTCCGCTGTGGTGCGGCCGGCAACCAATCCCCTGGCCCCGCCCCGGACCGAGGTGATGAGCAGGCTGTTTTCTTCCGGGGCATCGGGGGTGCGGCTGTAGGTCACCCCGGCAACCCGGGAAGGGCTCATCAGCTGAACCCCGACCGCCATGGGAACCGCGCGGCTATCGCTGCCGGAGCCAAGGTATTCCAGGGCGGCGAGGGAAAAACGGGAGGCGAGCACCTGGAGGTAGGCGTCCAGCACGGCGGGAAGCTCAGGGGCGACCGCAAGAACCGAGCGGAATTGCCCGGCAAAACTCCGGGTTTCCCCATCCTCGCCCACCGCGCTGCTGCGCACGGCAAGAAGCGGCTCAGGCCCGCACTCCGCCAGCAGCCGGGTCAATTCCTCCTGCACGGCCACGGCAAGACCCTGGGGCAGGCGGGCCTTGCTGAAGAGCAGCTCGATCCGGCTCGCCTGCTCTTTTCTGGAAATACCGGCAGCGCAGACCGCATCGATCCGGGCAAAGAGGTCGTTTTCCTCCATGAACAGCCGATAGGCTGCCACGGTGACGGCAAAACCGGCGGGAACCCGGAGATGGAGATGGTTGTGGATCTCGCTCAAGGTGGCGTTCTTGTTGCCGACCAGGCCGTCAAAATCGCTGGTGATCATGGCGTAGGGCAGGGTAAGGCTGTGATCGTAGGGGCCGGCATAACCGACCGCCAGCACGGAAAGCTTGCCGGCAATCTCCTCATAGCGGTCGTAGAGGCCGAGATAGCCATTGCCGGTCAGATTGTTGAGGCAATAGATCACTTCGCGCACCAGATCGTTGAGCTCGTTCACCACCTCGGTCAGGAATTTTTTATCAAAAACATATTCTCCGGCCAGGGCGCTTTCCATGGTGGAGATCTTGGTGAGCACCGCGTTATTCAACGAAAGCAACCGACGGAACAGCTGAAAAATCTCGGCAAAGGCCGCGGTTTTTCCCATTTTTCCCGGCCGATCGGAGGAGGAAGTCATGCGTCGGCATCCAGGCGGGGCAAACGGATTCGGAAGGTCGTGCCCCTGCCCTGTTCGCTCTCCACCTCTATGTCGCCGCGGTGGTCCTTGACAATGGCGTAACTCAGCGACAGGCCGAGGCCGGTGCCTTCGTTCTTGGTGGTGAAAAAAGGATCGAAGATGTGGGATTTGGTCTCCGGGCTCATGCCCGCGCCGGTATCCCGTATCACAATCCGCGCTTCTTTTCCCTCCGCCTGCACGGCAAGATCAAGGCGGCCTTCGGGCGGCATGGCCTGGACCGCGTTGAGCATCATGTTGACCAGCACCTGCTGGAGCTGATTGGGATTGCCGTTTATCAGCACCGGCTGCTCCGGCTGGTCGTAATGGCAGGTAATGCCCCCCAGCCGGAACTGGTTTCGCACCAGGGTGACGGCATCCGCCACCAGCTTGCCGAGCTCGACCGGCTCAACGGTGTTGACCTTGCGGGCCCGGGAAAATTCCAAGAGGTGGTGCACCACCTCCCGGGCCCGGTCCGACTGGACCAGGATATCCCGCACCATGTCCAGCCGTTCGCTGCACGCCAGGTTCGGCAGGTCTTCCAGCAACACCTCGGCGGTGAGGGAGATATTGTTGAGCGGGTTGTTGATCTCATGGGCGATGCCCGCCGTTACCTTGCCGATGGCCGCCAGTTTTTCCGACTGGATCAGCTGCACCTGCTTGGCGTTGAGGGCCTTGAGCATCAGGTTCAGCGAGTTGACCAGCTCAATGCCCTCCACCGAGCAACGGATCTCCTCGCCCACCGGGATGGAGTTCATCTCCCCCTGCATGATCCTGGCCGAGGCCTCGCGGATGGCGGTAAGGGGGCGCATGATCCAGCGCATCATGTAGAAAATGAGCACCGCGCCGAGCAGCACGGCCAGGGCGAGGATGAAAATCGCTGATTTTTGGTACTTGGCGACCTCCCGCTCCACCTGGAGCCGGGCCCTGGCGTCCATGTCGAAAATAATCCTGGTGAGCTCCTGGCCATGTTTGCGCAGGGCGTTCTCCAGGGATTTTTGGTTGCGCGGCGCAAGATCCGCCTCCATCAATTGCCGGGAAAGGAATTCGTACCGGCCAAGCTCCTTGTCATAAAAGGATTGCAGCTCGTCCTGATTGCCCGGCAGGGCCGCCTTTACCCCGACAATCGCGGCCCGGACCTGATCGACATAGTCCAGGGCGCTCAGCAGATCCTTTTTGTCGTTGAACAGGAGATAGTTCTTTTCGTAGCGCCTGATTTCCAGGACATTCTGGTTCAGTTCGTAAAACGATTCGATGATCCGGATCTTGTCTTCTATGCGCCACAAGGCATAACTGGCAGTCAGCGTGGCAATGACGCCGAGACCGGCGACAATGCCGATGGTCATCAGGAGCTTGCCCCGGATGGAGCGGACGCCCGGAAACAAAAAACGGCAGGGCAACATCCTGGCGGACGGGGTTTCTTCCTGCCTGGGCGGCGGCTGGGCGGGCATATGGGCGTCTTCCATCATTGTTTTCCTCGGCCCTGTGTCTCGATGGCGCGGAAGATCAGCTGCTTCAGCTCATCCAGGCGAAAGGGCTTGGCCAAAAAGGCGAAGACCCCCTCCTGTTGCGCCAGCTCGGCGGTATCCGGCGAGGCATAGCCGGTGATGATGATCACCTGGGTGGCGGGATTCCGGCGCCGGACCCGTTTCAACACCTCGATGCCGTCGATCCCCTCCATCTTCAGGTCGGTCACCACGACGGCAAAGTCCCTTTCGGCTATGGCGGCCAAGGCCGAGGCCGAGTCGGTGTAGGTCTCTATCTCAAAGCCGATTTTGGTGAAGACCTGATGGAGACGCTTGCCCACGATGGGCTCGTCATCCACCACCAGCAAGCGGCGGGTTGCGCCGGGATCATTGTCGCTCATTGGACTACCTCCTTATGGTTTACGCCCCTCCCCTGGCGGGAGGGGTTGGGGGTGGGGGAAACGCCAACGTGCCGGGACAATAGCAACTTCCCCCTCTCCCTAACCCTCCCCCGCAAGGGGGGAGGGAATTAATTTGATGTTGATTAAAAAGCTACCCGGCACTAGCCTTGCCGGGCGACAATGCCATAGTCGCCCATGAGAAACGCTTCGGCATACCGGGCCACGGTTTCGTCATCCGTCATCTGCACGTCCAGTTGCCGGGTAAAACCGATCAGCCGGCCG
>DASWIU010000264.1:0-3797 GCA_036397515.1 Desulfurivibrionaceae bacterium
GATGGTGGCGCCCGGATGGATATCGATCCCGGTAATGCCATGGGCGTGCTCGCCCATGATGCGCGGCAGGACGGGAACCCCCAGGGTATAGAGTTCGTGGGCAATCCGGTAGACCATGATCGCATAAATGCCGGGATAGCTGAAGATGATCTCGTCAAAGCTGCCGGCGGCAGGATCGCCGTCGTAGGCCGCCCGCACGTCCGTGGCCAGAATCGCCCTTAAGCCCGGCAACGCGGTGATGAACTGGAAGGCGTTTTCCTTGCCCGCCTCTTCGCAGTGCTGGCAGCTGGTGCCATGGCGGATGCATTCATGCCGGATGGCGTTGGTGATTTCTCGGGTCAGCTTTTCATAGAGACCGGAGATTTCCAACCCCAACTGGTATTTGAGGCTGATCCGGTCGATGCCCTGGTTGCGGAAATAACCGGGGAAGAGGACGTCACGGCAGGATTCCAGGATGTCGATCACATGCTCGCGGCTGGGCAGGGGTTCCGCCTCGACGTGCTCAAAGCAGGCGTTGTTGTAGCAAGTCTCCACCACCTGATCAATTATCTGCGGAAGCCGGCTGCGGAAGTCGGAGACGGCGGGGTGCTCCTTGGGGCAGGCATCATTGGGGGCAAGAGAGATTTTTGGTGTCTGGGTCACGGCGGGTCCTCCGGTTTTTTGCGCAAAAACAGGAAAAGAAGCAAACAGCGGAACATGGATTAAAACAGTAACAACGATTTGTCGTTCCCTCAAGAAATCACTGAAAGTATCTGGTGTTTTTGGGGTGCCGGGTTAAAAAGGGCCAGGTCAATCTCTAATACCATGGAGTTGCACGGAGGGATCGTCTTCAGGCAGGAGCTTGTTTGATTTTTACCGTCGCAACAAACAACGGAATTGCAGCGAGAAGGATGGCCGCCATGATCCAGAACGCAAGGAGATAGTCGAGTCGCGATATCAGGAAGCCGGCAAGTATGGGGCCTGAGGCGTGTCCGATATCGAAGATCGTGCCGAAGGTGCCCATGGCCGCGCCAAAGTGCTTTTCCTTGCAAACATCGACAATCAGGGCTGCGGACGATGAAGTCACCAAGGCTTCGCCCAGACCGAAGATCAGGGCGGCAAGGCCGAGGAAATAAAAATTATTCAGGATGGGGATGGCCCCGAAGGATATGGCGCACAGAAACAGGCCGGCTGTAATCAGCGGCTTTCTGCCGCATTGGTCCGAGATCTTGCCCATGATGGGCTTTGCGATAATCGTGGCCACCACCTGCATCCCCCAGAGAAGGCCGGCCTGAAAGGCAGTGAGGCCGGCGACCGTCACGGCATAGATGGGCAAAAAGGCCTCCAGCGCGCCGACGGTCATGTTCTGCAATCCTTCCATGTTCGAGGTGATGATGATCCGTCGGTCGCTGGCAACCTCTTTGATTCCGGAGACAAAACGCGTGTACGCCTCCTTGAGGCTGTGGTGCTTTTCCGTCTTCCGGTCATTCCCCAGCACGGCCAGGGCCAGGACAAGGGCCATGATCCCTGCGAAGCCGCTGGTCAGGTAGGCGAGATGGAAATCGCCCAGCGCCGGACCTGTGGCGTTGGGGTTGGTGCTCAGGATAAAACCGCCCAGCGGGGCGCCGAGGAGGTTGCCGATGATCGTCACCGAGGAAAACCAGGAAAGCAGCTCCCCCTTGCGCTCTCCGGCCATATCGGCGATCACGGCCATGGACACGGGTCCGTAAATGGCCGTGGCCAGGCCATGGATGAAGCGGACCACAATCAGAGCCTGATAGTTGTCGATGAACAGATAGGCAAACGGCAGGACCGCGAAGACAACCAGACCGATGAGCATCGTCCTTTTCCGGCCGATCACGTCGGAGAGTGCTCCCGAGGGCAGCTTGAAAAATATCCCGGTTACGGTGGAAATTCCCACGGCAAAGCCGATCGCTTCGGACCCTGCCCCGAGATAGAAGGCGAACAACGGCAGCACCGGGCTTCTGGCCAGGGCGTAGGAAAGCCTGGCAAAGAAGCCCACGGTGCAGAGCGCGGTAAACGGGGAGAGAAAGGGCATCTTTGTCTTCCTGCCGGGTTGGTGTTTTTTCGTTGTATTAAACTACCACCGACTTGACGCCGTTGGTAGTTTAGGATGTCAACCATGAGGATTTTTTTGGGAAGGGCGGAGGCAGTGTGGCCCAGGGAATGGTGGCGGGAAGGGCTGGCCATCGGGTATAGTGGCGTTATGAGCCAGACCATCCCGCAACCGGAATCCGTTCCGGACCTCTCCAAACAACCGGCTGTCGTTTCCGTAACCGGCCTCACCAAGCGGTTCGGCGAGCGGCTGGTGGTGGACAATATCTCCTTTGCCATCCAGCGCGGCCAGTGCGTCGGCTTTTTGGGCCCCAACGGAGCGGGAAAAACCACCTGCATCAACATGCTCCTCGGGTTGGTGGAAAAAAACGCGGGCGAGATCCGGATCTTTGATCTGGAGGCGCCGCGCTTTCACCGGGAGATCAAGGCCCGCATCGGGGTGGTGCCCCAGGCGGACAGCCTTGACCCGGACCTGAGCGTGGAAGAGAACCTGCGCACCTATGCCGGGTATTTTCGGATCCCGCGTCGCCTTGCCCGGGAGCGGATTAAAGAGCTTTTGCATTTTTTCGCCCTCCATAACCGGCGGGACGAGATCATCGAGCATCTCTCCGGGGGGCAGCGGCGGCGGTTATTGCTGGCCCGGGCTCTGATCAACGAGCCGCAACTCCTTATTCTTGACGAGCCCACCATCGGCCTTGACCCCCAAGCCAGGCACCTGATCTGGGAACGTCTCGCGATTCTTCAAGCGCAAGGAACCACCATGCTCCTGACCAGCCATTATCTTGAGGAGGTTTCCCGTCTGAGCCAGCAGGTGCTGATTCTTGACCATGGCCAGGTCGTGGTTCAGGGCGCACCGCGGCAGCTGATCATGGATTTTGTCGGCCTGGAGGTTTTCGAGGTGGAAGGAACAGCGGTCGAGCTTGACGGGTTGGAGGCATCGTTCAGGCAGTGCAATGCCAGACTGGAAAGAGTGGGGGACAGGCTCTATGTCTATGCCCGGGAGGATTGTTCCCGCCTGATAAAGGTGATGGGTGAAGCAGGCAGCTGGGTGCGGCGGCCGGCCAACCTGGAGGATCTTTTTATTCAGCTCACCGGCAGGTCGTTGAGGGAAACATGAACGGATTTTCTTTCTGGACAATCTGGCTGCGCAACGGGCGGGTTTGGAAAAAGAACATCCTGGCCACCCTGATCGGCAATCTGGGCCAGCCCTTGTTGTTTCTCTTGGCCATGGGCTATGGTCTTGGCCGGGACATGGCAGAGGTAGAGGGGCTGACCTACCTGCAGTTCATCGCTCCGGGGCTGGTTGCCTCGGCGGTCATGTACAGCGCTGCGCTGGAAACAACCTACGGCTCCTACACCCGGCTTACCGTGCAAAAAACCTACGAGGCCATCCTGATGACCCCCCTCGGCGTTGTTGATCTGGTTCTGGGGGAGATTGTCTGGGGGGCGAGCAAGGGGACGCTGGCCGGCGTCATCATGCTGCTGACTTTGCCCCTTTTCGGGGTGATTCCTTCCCCCTGGGTCGTCGCTCTGTTGCCGGTGCTCTTTCTCTCCGGCATGTTCTTCTCCGCCTTTGGCCTGATTATGACGGCGCTGGCGAAAAATTATGATTTTTTCAACTACTTCACCTCGCTGGTCATTACCCCGCTCTTTCTCTTCTCCGGGATCTTTTTTCCGGTGCAGACCATGGCCCCGCCTGTGAGGGGGTTTCTTGAAATGCTGCCCCTGACCCCCATTGTCAG
>DASWIU010000265.1:0-7292 GCA_036397515.1 Desulfurivibrionaceae bacterium
ACGGTCCGTTCGACAATGATCTCCTCAAGGTTATGCCGGTATTTTTCCAGCTCCGCATAATTATTGCCAAGTTCGATCTTGGAAGAAGAGAGGGACTGGTTTGCCGCCCGCAGTTCCCGGTGCATGATGGAAAAGGTGAAATGCAGCACCAGAAAGGCAACAAATCCCCCCACCAGGGTCAGGACGACGCTTACGCCGACAAAGGCGTTGAATTCCTCGACAAACCTGGTCACTTCCGTGGCCAGGGCAACCCGGCCCGCGGTCTTGCCCTTGAAATCCGGCAGGGTCAAACTGGTATCAAAGACATACCAGCACCCTTCGATTTGGTGCGGGACGAGCCCTTTTTCGGCAAAACGAAATTTTTCCGGCAGGTGCCGGAAAACATTATCACAACACTGGAGCAGGATCTGGTCTCCCAATTCCTGCACCGGATAGTGCGCCGCGTGCCCGGCCCCTTGCCAGCCCGCCTTGTCAAGCAGCAGGGCCATCTGCGCCCCCTGCCTGGTCTCCATAAGTTCAATAAGCCGATCCGCCTTGAAGGCAAACTCCACGGCGCCGAGATACGCCTCCCCCAAAAAAACAGGCTGGATAATCCGATATAAAAGCCCGCCGGGCCCGGTTTCGTATCCGGCCAAAGACGTGCGCCGGCTGTTCACCTCGACAATCAGAGGACGGGAGGAAAGATCACCGCCCAGCTGCTCGGGCTGATGCACCCGCAGGAAGGAGCGGTTGTCCGGGGTGTAAAAATGAAAACGAACCAGCGAGGGGCTTTCCCTGTGCAAGACTTTTTCGTACAGAGGGAGACACTGGGCCAGCAAGGCGGCCCGGTCGCCTTTGGCAAAGGCTGCGACCAGTTGGGGACGGGTGGTGATGAGGTTTTGAATCCTGAAACGGTAATTGTCCAAGATCTGCTTGGTGGTCAGGTCAAAAAGCGCATGAACCTGCTGCTGCTCGGCGGCAAGCCGGGTTTCGAAATCATGGTACCGGGTTCTGATCCCCCAGAACAAGAAGACCCCTGCCAGGCAGAGAATCGTCCCCAACACGGTCAAGGTGGCTTTCCATTGTCTCAGGGAAGGCATATTATTGTTCTCTCCTGCCGCTGATCAGCAGGAGGCCCGGCCCCTTGCCCGCCCGGGGCCTTGTCCGCCCGCCTGTTTCCCGCCGCTCCATCCTTCCCCTCACTTGCCAAGCATCCCCGCGGCACCAAGCAACGCCCAGCCTGGATCGTCGGCCGCTTCCCCGCTGTAGCCCGGATCCTGCCGCAGGCCGGCATAATGGGCCAACAGGCGGGTGGCCAATTTTTTCCCCAGCTGCACCCCTTCCTGGTCAAAGGAGTTGATATTCCAGATAAACCCCTGGAACACCACCTTGGCCTCATACAGGGCCAGGAGCGCGCCCATGGTGTAGGGGGTCAGCCGCTCGGCCAGGAGCACGGCGCTGGGCCGGTTTCCGGCAAAACTCCGGTTGGGATTTTCCTGCGGCTGGCCGGTGGCCAGGGCAAGGGCCTGGGCCAGGAGGTTTGCCACCAATTTTTCCTGGGAGGTGGTCTGCTCGATGAGGAGGTCGCGGCCATGCTGGCTGGTGCGAAAGCCGATGAATTCGGCGGGGACGACGGCGGTTCCCTGGTGGATCAGCTGGTAAAAGGCGTGCTGGCCGTTGGTGCCCGGTTCGCCCCAGATGATGGGGCCGCTCTTCCAGGCCAGGGGTTTGCCCTGCCGGGTCACGGACTTGCCGTTGCTCTCCATGTCGCATTGCTGAAGATGGGCGGGGAAACGGACGAGCGCCTGGCTGTAAGGCAGGATGGCCAGGGTTTCGCAGCCGAGGAAATTATGGTTCCAGATGCCCAGCAGGGCCAGGAGCAGCGCAGGGTTGTAGCGGATGTCCGGCTCTTCCGCGGCCAAATCCATGGCCCGGGCCCCTTGGAGAATCTCCAGCAACTGCGGGTAGCCCAGGCCAAAGCCGAGCATCACCGCGCCGACCATGGAGGTGGCGCTGTAACGCCCGCCGATGGAGTCGAACATGTAGAAAGAGCGGAGATACCGGGCGGGATTGTCCATGGGCGAACCCTTGCCGGTAACCGCGAGAAAATGGCGGCTCGGCTCCAGTCCTGCCTCGCTAAAGGCCTTGCGCACCAGCGCCTCGTTGGTCACGGTTTCGAGGGTGGAGCCGCTTTTCGACACCACATTCACCAGGGTTTTGCCAAGATCAAGCCCGCTTAAGGTAGCGGCGGCGTCATCCGGGTCCACGTTGCTGATAAAGTGCACCCTCCGGCCGGGGATTTTATAGGCAGCCAGGGCCAGATACAAGGCCCGGGGGCCCAGATCCGAGCCGCCGATCCCGATCTGGATCAGGTCGGTGAACGACTCCCCGGCCGCATTGACAATGGTTCCTGCTTCCAAGGCGGTGAGAAAATCGGCCAGTTTTTCCAGCTCTGCCTTGGCCTGGGCCGAGGCCTCGGGCGCCAGGCTGATCGGGGCAAAGATATCGCGGCAGGCGGTGTGCAGCACCTGCCGCTCCTCGCTGGCGTACCCCTCGATCCGGTTCAGCACCGCGCCTTTTTTCATCAGCAGGAATTGAGCCACCGCCCCGCTTTGCTCGGCAAGCCTTTGCAGGGCCGCAAGCACCGATTCGTCCACCCGCTGGGTGGCGTACAACAGATCAAAGCCAACGGCATGGGCCCGGTAGTTGCGGATTCTTGCCGGAGAAAGGGCGTTGGGCGCGGTCAGGTCATAGGGGGCCTGGGCAAGCTTGGCAAGTTCCCCCCAGGCAGGCAGCCTATTGAAATCACGAGAAAAATATGGCGAGGCATCACGTTGATCCCCGGTTCCGGCTGGCTGTTCCATAAAAAAATCTCCGTTCCCATCAGAATTTCATGGAGATACGTTTAAAATATGTTAAAAAATAAGCTGTTATCTGCTACATAATAATGTTAATTACTTAGCATCTGATGCCTGTGGCCCTTTTGAGAGTGTATCTTATCACAACCTGGCCATATCATTGCATAAGACTTAACACGGCAGCGTATTTTTTTTCCGCGGGCCAGCCGACGAAAAGCCCCGCCTTTCGCCAACCCCGCGAACGCTGAATGGACGGCCTTCCTTTTTCACTAACCTCCAGGGAGCACGGTGCACGCCATGGAACCAGTTGCCGCTGAAAAGGAACTCTTTCGCTCCTGCGAGATCATTTTTGGGCCGGAGCTCAGCATCTCTCGCGAATTCCTCGACTATCTCCAGCTCTCCGGCATCAAAAGCGCCTATCGCAAGCGGGCCATGGAAACCCACCCGGACCGGGCCGGACTGGAAAACGACCGGGTGCAACGGCAACGCCACGACCTGTTCCACTCCGTGCAGGAGGCCTACGAAAACCTGATCACCTTTCTGGACGCCAAGGAAAAAGGCTATTGCCTGCCTCCCCCTGCCCGCCAGGCGCACCCCCGAACCCAGCCCCCCCGCCCGGCGCCGGCCAAACCCCGGCAGCCCCAACCGGCACAAGCGAGCCGAACCACGGCCGGACCCCGCCCGCA
Source organism: Desulfurivibrionaceae bacterium (assembly GCA_036397515.1). Lineage (GTDB taxonomy): Bacteria > Desulfobacterota > Desulfobulbia > Desulfobulbales > Desulfurivibrionaceae > Thiovibrio. The sequence goes on from DASWIU010000265.1 coordinate 3,524, forward strand.
GGCCAGGGCCGGAGCCCAGACCCAGGCCGGTTTTCAAAACAGCGCCAGCCGGCCTTCCACTTTCTGGGATACGGAAAGCCTCTACCAGGGCTCCCTGCCGAACCGCCGCCTGCTGCTTGGCCATTTTCTCTACTATTCCGGCCTGATCAACTGGCGGACCATCATTCAGGCCCTCATCTGGCAACGCACCGAACGGCCGCGCCTGGGAGAAATCGGCCAGCGCTTCGGCCTGCTCAACGAGGCGGATGTGGTGCAGATCCTCCGCAACCGCCCGACCTTGCAGCCCTTTGGCCAGACCGCCATGGATATGGGGCTGCTGTCCCAGCCACAGCTCCAGATGCTCGTTGCCCACCAGAAAAGGCTCCAAAAAAAGTTCGGCGAATTTTTTCTGGAAAAACGGATCCTCGAAGCCGGCGAGTTGCGCGCCCTGCTCCAGCAATATCAGGAGCACAACGCCAGCATCTCCGGCCAGATATACGGGTCAGCTTTCCGGCGCTGAGGTTATTGCCCCGGTTGTTTTCGGGGCAACGAGGCCACACCCCCGGCCCGGCGCGGCCGAACCCGCTCATGTCCTTCATTCGCCCCAGGCCCGGAATCGACCCCCATGTACAATAATCTCCTCTATCTTCTGGTTGTCATCCTGATCCTTACCACCGGGTCCATTCCGGAGCAGCCCCAGATCCCATGGTCCATCGCCCTGTTGCTCTTTGCCGGCAAGGGGGTTCTTTTCCATGGGCTGGCCCGTTATTTTTACCGGCGCAATCCCGACAACACCGCGGCCCGCTATTTTTCCGTGGAACAGCAGCTCTCCATCCTGGCCATCGTTTTTCTGGCCGTGGATATCCACCTGCTGGAGGGCCGCTACTACCTGAGCAGACTGCCGTTTGCCCAAAAGCTGCCGGTTCTTGCCCATCTCGCCGGGATCACGGTCTTCTTCGGCTACCTCTGCCTCCTCTGGCTGGCGGCCCGCCCCAGCTATCAACGCATTTTCGCCAGAGCCCTTACCGCCCGTTCATTCATTACGGCAAACCTCAAGATCAATCTCGCCATTCTGCTGCCCTGGCTCATCATCTCCGTCTTTTTCGACCTTATCCAGCTTGCCCCCTTTCCCCGCTGGAAAGATTTTCTTGCCTCGCCCTGGGGCGAGCCCATCCTGGTGCTGCTCTCTTTGTTTGGCCTGATCTTCTTTCTGCCCCTGGCCATTGTCCGCCTCTGGGGCTGCACCCCGCTCCCGCCGGGGCCGGCCCGGCAACGGATTGAAGAGTTCTGCCGTGGGCAGAGGCTGCGGTTTGCCGACATCCTGCTCTGGCCGCTCTTTGAGGGGCGCATGCTGACCGCGGGGGTCATGGGCCTCACCGGCCGCTTCCGCTACCTCCTTGTCACCCCCGCCCTGCTCGAATCCACGACCCCGGAGGAAATCGAAGCGGTCATGGCCCATGAACTGGGACATGTCAAACGGTTCCATCTCCAGCTCTACCTCTTGCTCTTTCTCGGCTTTGCCCTGCTGAGCCAGGTGAGTTCCGCCCCACTTCTCGTGCTCCTGCTCGGTTCGGACTTTTTTTACCAACTGATCACCCTGACCGGTCTGGGTCCGGACACGCTCCTTTCCCTGGCCGGCGCCACCATTGTTTTCGCCCTGCTGCTCGTCTATTTCCGTTTCATCTTCGGTTTTTTCATGCGCAATTTTGAACGACAGGCGGATCTCTATGCCCTAAGCGCCATGGGACATGCCTCTCCCCTGATCCGGGTCTTTGAAAAAATCGCCCTGCTCAGCGGAAATATCCGGGATCTGCCCAGCTGGCACCATTTCGGCCTGGGCCAGCGCATCGACTTTCTGCGCCGCTGCGAGAAAGAGCCGGGCCGGATCCCCCGTCATCACCGCAAGGTCCACCTGGCCTTGCTCCTCTATGCCATAACCATGCTCACCACCACCCTTGCCGCCTGGTCTCTGCCCCAAGACCTTCTCGGCGAAACCCCGAAAGCCAGATTCGCCGAGGCGCTTATCCGGCAAAAAATTCGGGAACATCCAGACAGCGGCCTCTGGCTGCAAATCCTGGGCGATCTGCAATACAGTCTCAACCAGGAGCAGACCGCCAGGGATTCCTATGAGCAGGCGCTCCGCCTTGCCCCGGACAATACGGAAGCCCTGAACAATCTGGCCTGGCTCCTGCTCACCGCCCAGGAGCCAACCCTGCGCAACCCGGAAAAAGCCCTGCTCCTCGCCGAGAAAGCGGCGGCAAAGACCAGGACGCCGCAGGTGCTCGACACCCTGGCCACGGCGTACTGGGCAAACGGCAACCGCGCAGAGGCCCTGGCCCTGGAAGAGGAAGCCCTTGCCAGAGCAGGGGCGCACCGGGAGTTTTACCGCAGCCAGATGGAAAAATTCCGCACCACCGAGTATTCCCCCTCCAGCCGCTTTCCGGATGCAGGGCAGACCATTGTTACTCCTTGAGGAAATATGGCGACACAGGGCTTGGTTATCATCAATACGGGGCACGGCAAGGGAAAAACCACGGCGGCTTTCGGCCAGGCGCTCCGGGCCGCAGGACAGGGGCTGAAGGTCTGCATCATTCAATTCATCAAGGGGCAGGGCAAAACCGGCGAGGCTCTCGCCATTGCCGCCGCCTTTCCCGGCCAGATTGAATTGCATCTTACCGGCACCGGCTTTACCTGGCAACAGGAGAGGGAAACCGTAAAAGCCGCGGCCCTGGCAGGCTGGCGACTCGCCGGAGAAAAAATCTTAAGCGACGCCTTTGACCTGATCGTGCTCGACGAGCTCACCTACCTGATCGGCTTCGGCATTGTTTCGGAAGAAGAGGTCCTCGCCCTGTTGCGCAAGCGGCCCAAGCGGTTGCATCTGGTGATCACCGGCCGCGACGCCAGCCCGGGGCTCGTCGAATACGCGGATCTGGTTACCGAAATGCGCGCCATAAAACATCCCTTTCAAAAGGGAATCAAGGCCCGGAAGGGTATTGAATTCTGACGGGTTGGGCTGGTTATGCTCCGCCCGAGCCAGTCCCGGAGACAAATGAAAGTTCGGCCAGGGAACGGTCGCGTTTCAGGGCCTGGCCGATGGCCGTACCACAGGCGAAGGCTTGCTCCTGCTGCTCCCGGCTATGCCCGTAACGCGGATAATACCGGCCCAGCCATCTCGACCGTTCCGGCACCCGGCCGGCAAGTTTCAAAAATACCCCGATGGTCCGCCAGGGCTCCTTGCTGGGGTGGGCAAAGATCATCCTCCCCACCACCTTGGCCCCGCAACGGACAAGCTGCCGGCGCAGACTCAGCCAGTGCATCCGCCAGTAGCCCCGACAGGAAATGAGCGGCAGAACCTGCTTATCGGCAAAAAGCCTTGCTCCATCCCGATCCAACAGGGAGAGAACCGGACCGCTGGGATTATACGACCAGGTGGGACCGGCGAGAACAATGAGATCATAGTGTTCCCAGCAACTGGGCGGCAGCGGCTGAATGGGCATCCTGGTCCGCAAAAAGGTGGTGAGCATCATGAACAGGGTGGCAGGCACCGTGCCGAGGGGAAAATGGCGGGGGACGAGGGGCTGGAGCCGCTCATAGGCCAGATGCACCCCCTGCTCCTCAAGACCGGCGCCAAGTCGGTGCACCAGACCGCTGGTCTGGGCGCTGAACGAGTAATAGAGGATGAGAACCTTCACCGGTTGGGAATCTACAGGCTGCATTCTTTTTCACGGCACCATTGAGGGGAAAACCGAGTTTTCTTTCGCCGACCCGGCCAATATCGGGTAAAATCCCT
>DASWIU010000266.1:0-16518 GCA_036397515.1 Desulfurivibrionaceae bacterium
ATAACATATAACCTGGAGGCATGTTGTGGATATTAATGATTCCATGACCTCAGAGTTGAACGATTTTCATGATTCCGAAGGGCAGGAGATCCCCGGAGAATTGCCGCTCATGGCGGTGCGTGATGTGGTTATCTTCAATTATATGATCATCCCCCTCTTTGTCGGGCGGCCCGCTTCGGTGGGCGCGGTCAACGACGCCATGGGCAAGGACAAGCTCCTCATGCTCGTTACCCAGAGGGACGCCTCCCTGGACGAGCCCCAGTCCGAGGATATGTACGAGGTGGGCATGGTCTGCATGATCATGCGCACCCTCAAGCTGCCGGACGGCCGCCTCAAGGTCCTGGTTCAGGCCCTGCGCAAGGCGCGGGTCGTCTCCTTTGTCCAGGAAGAGCCCCACCATATCGCCCGGATCGAGTTGATCGAGGATGAAGAGGCGGAGGAGGTCTCGGTGGAGATGGAGGCGCTGATGCGCAATGTCCGCGAGCAGACGGAAAAGATCCTCTCGCTCAAGGGCATCATGTCCTCCGATCTCATGGTTATCCTGAACAACGTGGAGGAGCCGGGGAGGCTCGCCGATCTGGTGGTCTCCAACCTGCAGTTGCGGGTTTCCGAGTCCCAGTCGGTGCTGGAAACCTTTGACCCTGCCCTGCGCTTGAAAAAGGTGGCCGAGTACCTGCAAAAAGAATTGGAAGTCTCCACCATGCAGGCCAAGATCCAGTCCGAGGCCAAGGAGGAGATGAGCCGCACCCAGCGGGAGTATTACCTGCGCGAGCAGTTGCAGGCCCTGAAAAAAGAGCTGGGCGACATCGACGACCGCTCCCAGGAGATGGAGGAGCTGCGGGACAAGCTGGCCAAATGCCGGATGCCGCCCGAGGTCAAGAAGGAAGCGGGCAAGCAGCTGAAAAGGCTGGAGACCATGCACCCGGACGCCTCGGAGGCCTCCATCGTCCGCACCTATATCGACTGGATTCTCGACCTGCCCTGGCGCAAGGGCTCCAAGGACCGCATTGACCTCAAGGTCGCCAAGGCGGTGCTGGACGAGGATCATTACGGGTTGGAAAAGGTCAAGGAACGCATCCTCGAATACCTGGCCGTGCGCTCGCTCAACAAGACGACCAAGGGGCCGATCCTCTGTTTTGTCGGCCCTCCCGGGGTGGGCAAGACCTCGCTCGGCCAATCCATCGCCCGGGCCATGGGCCGCAAATTCCACCGCATTTCCCTGGGCGGCATGCACGACGAGGCCGAGATCCGCGGCCACCGCCGCACCTATATCGGCGCCATGCCGGGGAGGATCATCCAGGGGCTGAAAACCGTGGGGACCAACAACCCGGTCTTCATGTTCGACGAGATCGACAAGGTCGGCGCCGACTACCGGGGCGATCCCTCCTCCGCCCTGCTCGAGGTGCTGGATCCGGCCCAGAACATCGATTTCACCGACCATTACCTCAACATGCCTTTTGATCTTTCCAAGGTCATGTTCATCACCACCGCCAACATGGCGGATACCATTCCGGCCCCGCTTTATGACCGGATGGAGGTGATCCGTCTGGCCGGCTACACCCTGGAGGAAAAGGTCGAGATCGCCCGCCGCTATCTGGTCCCCCGGCAGCTTGCGGAAAACGGCATCACTGCCAAGCAGGTTCAGTTCGACGATGTGGTGCTGGCCAAGATCATCAGCAATTACACCCGGGAAGCGGGGGTGAGAAACCTGGAGCGGGAGATCGGCACTGTCTGCCGGAAAAACGCCCGGAGGGTTGCGGAAGGCAACAAGGGGCCGTTCCCCCTCACGGACCGGACCCTGAGCAAGTATCTGGGCCCGCCCAAGTACACGCCTGAGTCGGAAACCGAGATCATCGACCAGCCCGGCATGGCCACCGGCCTTGCCTGGACCGAGGTGGGCGGGGAGATCCTCTATATCGAGGTCTCCATCTTGAAGGGCCGCGGCAACCTGACCATGACCGGCCAGTTGGGCGAGGTGATGAAGGAGTCGGCCCAAGCTGCTTTAAGCTTCTGCCGTTCGCGGATCAAGAAGCTCAAGCTTGCCGATAATTACTTCGAAGAGATCGATATCCATGTGCATGTACCGGCCGGCGCCATCCCCAAGGACGGCCCGTCCGCCGGGGTGACCATCGCCACAGCCATGTATTCGGCGCTTTCCCGGAAAAAGGTGCGCCAGGATGTGGCCATGACCGGGGAGATCACCCTGCGGGGCCGGGTGCTGCCCATCGGCGGCCTCAAGGAGAAGGCCTTGGCCGCTCTCCGGGCCGGGATCACCACGGTGATCATCCCGGAACAGAACAAGAAGGATCTGGTGGAGATTCCCGAGGATCTCCGCAAGAAGATCAAGTTTGTGCCGGTGAAGAACATGGACCGAATTCTCTCCATTATTTTTACGGATTGAGGCAGAAATAAACTTGTAGTGCGTTTGCTCCCGCTGTTTGCGCTGGGGGCTTGTGCCTCACTGTAAAAATTCCGCAGGGGATGAAATTTTTGGGCCAGGCAAGGGGGTTCCGCAAAAAAAGCCAACACCGGTCCAGCACCATCCTGCGCCTTGTCGCCTGGCTCTGTGGCTTAGCCTTTCTGGGCGCGGCCGGGTTCGGGCTCTGGCTCTGGTCCTATGCCGTGAGCCCCATGCCCATGCGGGAAGGGGGCAATCTGCAGGTCCTGATTCCTCCCCAAACAAGCCTTGCCGGGATAGAGAAGATCCTTGCCGAAAACGGGGTGATCCCGCCGGGGCGCGGCTTTTATTATCTCGCCAGGGTCTCCCGACTCAGCCAGCGGTTGCAGGCCGGAGAGTATCTCTTCACTCCCGGGCAAACCCCGTATCAAATCCTCCGCGCCCTTGCGGCCGGCTCCACCGTGCGCTGGTCGGTCACCATCCCCGAAGGCGCCAGCATCTATCAGCTGGCCGATATCCTGGCTGCGGGCGGCTGGGGGGAGCGGGAGCTCTTTCTTGAACTGGTGCGCGATCCGGAGATTCTTGCCCGGTATGGGGTGCGGGCTACAAGCCTGGAGGGCTACCTGTTTCCGGACACCTATCAGCTGGTGCGCGGCCAGAATCCGAGGGAGATCATCGGCCTGATGGTGGATCGGGGCAATCAGGTGCGGCAGGAACTGGGTGATTTAAGCGATAACCCCCTGGGCCTTTCCCCCCACGAGGTGCTTACCCTGGCCTCCATCGTGGAAAAGGAGACCGCCGCTCCGGAAGAGCGGCCCCTTATCGCCCAGGTTTTTTTAAACCGTTTGCGGCAGAGGATGCGGCTGCAGACGGATCCCACCGTGATCTACGGCCTGGCCGATTTTAACGGTAATCTCACCCGCAAAGACCTGAAAACCCCAACCCCGTACAACACCTACCTGATCAACGGCCTGCCCCCGGGCCCCATCGCCAATCCGGGCCGGGCCGCCATCGCCGCGGTGCTGCACCCCGCCTCGGAATCCTATCTCTATTTCGTTTCAAAAAATGACGGAACCCATTATTTTTCCCGCGATCTTGCCGAGCATAACCGGGCTGTTTTCAAGTACCAGAAAAGCGGCAGCACCCGCTGATTCCGCCCCTCCGGCAATCAGGCGCAAACTCCGGTCAGCAGCTGTAGCTGCCGCCGCATGGCCGCGGCTTTCTTCTTTTTGCCCAACTCCTCATACAAGCGGGAGAGCAGGTCAAAGCCCCACGGGTTTTCCGGCTGTTCCCGGGTGAGATCCAGAAGAATCCGTTCCGCCCCGGCCAGATCGCCTTGCCCTAGAAGCTGAAAATGGCGGGCGATGACCCGGACCGGATTCGGCGCCGAGCCCGGCGCAACCTCCTCCCTGCGAAAGCCTTCCCTGTCATGGAGCCCGGCCAGGGCCCGCTGGTATTTCTTTTTCCATTTCCGGGCCGAGTCGGGGGAATAGAGCAGGATCTCGCCTGTGTCAAAGAACCGCTGCGGCTCCACCCCTTGGGCAAGACCGGTGCCCGGATACAGGGCCAGGGGGGAGGCCACGGCGTCCAACAATCCGGCATGTCGGATAAAGTCGAGGGTTTCCGCGCCCTCGGCCTCGGTTTCATTCATTCCGTAGATAAAATAGCCGAAAGGCCGGATGGCCTGACGGCGCAGGGTGGTGATCGCTTGGATTGTCCGGGCGGGCGAGCCCTGTTTGTTGAGCATCCCCACCAGTCTGGGGGGGATGGCCTCGATCCCCATCTGGAGCTGGTCGCAGCCGGCCTCGGCCAGGGTGCGGGCCAGGTCGTCGTCCAGCAGGTGGGGCGAGCCCTGGGCGTTCCAGAGGTAGTGGAGGCCGCTGTGTTTGAGCGCGGCGGTGAACTCCTGCACATGGGCCCGGTTGACCAGGAAATTCTCGTCCCGCAGGCTGAAATAGATGGCCCCGGTTGCACGGCGCAGGTCGTGGAGGTACTTCAGCAGCAAAGCAATGTGGTGGTGGCGGACTCGGTTCTGCCAGAGCGCCGTGGAGGAGCAGAAGGCGCAGCGGTAGGGGCAGCCCCGGGAGGAGATGAGCACCGCGAAATTTTCCGGCTGCACCCCGTGGCAGTGGGGGATCACCTCGGAGGGCAGAAAGAAGCAGCGGTCGATGTCGGGGAGCAGCCGGGTGGGAATCTCTCTGATCCCGGCCGGGATGCGGAAAATCGCGCCGTGGGTCGAGGCGATCGGCCCCTGGCCGAAGAAAATCGAATCGAGCAGGGCCACGCTCGCCTCTTCGCCTTCTCCCCGGATGAGAAAATCGATCTCCGGCACCCGCGTGAGGATCTCCGACCCGAGCACGGAAAGGGGGCCGCCCAGGATGACGGGGGCGGTGGGGGAGATCTTCTTCGCCGTCCTGGCCAAGCCGTACGCCTCATGGTGGCAGCCGAAAAAAGCGGAGAGGAGATAGGCCGCGGCGTCGAGATGGCGCAGGGTTTCGGCCAGGTCGGCGCGGGGCGTATGGGAGAGGTTGTGCAGGCTGGCGTCAAAGCCGGACTCGCGCAGGCTTTTTAAGACATTGAACAGCCCCATGGGGACAAAGGAGGAAAAAACATCCTTCCCCTCATGTTGCGGGCCACGGTACAGCAAGGCAACCCGGATTTTTTTCCGTTTCATGCGCGGTTACTCCGCTGGGGAGATGCGGCACGAGATTTGGTCGTATCCCCGGTGATCAGTTACGGCTTGGTTTCAAGCTGGGAGGTGGAACGTGTTGCGGAACCGAGACACATGCCGGTGAGCATGCGTCTCGGTGGTGGAAATTAGGAGCCGTTTTTGCTATCCACTTGAAGAAGATTATTTGGTTCCCGGCTTATTCTTTAAGGAAATCGATCTTGCTCTCGTTGGGCGGCATGGTCGCCTCGGGAATAATAGTGATTTCGAGTTGATGCTCCTGTTCCAGCTCCATCAGATCCTGGCGTTTTTTGTTCAGGATGTACTGGGCAACCTCCATGGGCAGACGGCAAACCACCCGCTTGATCTCCTTTCTGGTCACCCCGGTCTGGATATGTCGGATATGCACCAGGGCCTGGGTTTCCACGGAACGGACCATGCCGCGCCCCTGGCAATGGGGGCAGAGCCGGTAGCTGCCCACCGAAACCGGGGCGGCCATCTTCTGCCGGGAGATCTGCATGAGGCCGAACTTGGAGATCTTGGAGAAATCCACCTTGGCCTTGTCGCGTTTCATGCAATCGCGCACCTTTTTTTCCACCTCGCGGATGTGCTTGGAATCGCGCATGTCGATGAAATCCACGACAATGAGGCCGCCGAGATCCCGGAGCCTCAGCTGGCGCGACAATTCCTCTGCCGCCTCCATGTTGGCGAGGAAGATGGCGTCTTCAAAGCTCTTGTCCTTGCCGGTACGGCCGGAATTGACATCGATGGCCACCAGGGCCTCGGTGGGGTTGATGACAATGGAGCCGCCCGAGGGCAGGGGCACGGTGGGCTGGTAGATCTGCTCGATCTGCTTTTCCACATGGTATTGATGGAACAGGGGCTGGATGCCCTTGTGCAGCTTGGCCACCGTTGATTTGCGCTGGGCCGCGGGCAGCAGCTCGAGGAAGTTATTGACCTGGGCCAAGGCCTCGTCCGCGTCCACCAGGATCTCCGCGATCTCGGAGGTGAAATGGTCGCGCAGGAAGCGGGAGACGATGTTCTGTTCCTTGTGCAGCAGGGCCGGGGCCTTCTCGCTCTGGCCTTTTTTCTTGATCTCCTTCCAAAGGTTGAGCAGGTAGCGGACATCCTGGGCCAGCGCGGTTTTGGTGATCTCCTGGCTGGCGGTGCGGACGATGTAGCCGATGCCCTCGGGAATGTTGACGCTCTCGATCATCTCCCGCAGTTTGTTGCGTTCTTCCTCGGACTCTATCTTTCTCGAGATCCCGGCGCTGTCGCTGCCGGGCATGAGCACCAGGTAGCGGCCCGGCAGGGAGAGATAGGTGGTCAGGGTCGCGCCCTTGTTGCCGGTGGCCTCCTTGACCACCTCAACCAGCACCTCCTGCCCCTTGCTCAAGACATTCTGGATGGGCAGATCCTTCCAGTGGGTGTCCGCCGAAACCTCGTTGGCGTAATATTCCGGATGGATGTCGCCGAAGGGCAGAAAGCCGTTTTTCTCCGTGCCGTAATCGACAAAGGCGGCCTGCAGATTGGCCTCCACCGCGGTGACCCTGCCCTTGTAGATGTTGCCCTTGGTCTGCGCCTGGCTGACGGTTTCCACGTAAAATGATTCCACCCGGCCGCCTTCCAGGAGAACCAGACGGCATTCTTCCGGCTCATCGGTGTTGATCAGCAGCTTCAGGGTGGTATCGCCCTTGGCCACGGGTCTGCTTTCGGCGGGCTTGACGGCGGCTTCCTTGCTGTGTTCCGCGCCTTTTTTGGGCCGGGGCGACCGCTGACGCGGTGGCCTGGCTGGGGCGGCGCTCTTCTCTCTCGGGACTGCCGCAGCCGGGGCGGGGACGGGTTGCTCGCCCTCGGCGGTTGGCTCTGCCTGCTGGCCTTCCGGCCGGGCGGATTTTCCCCGTCTCCGGGGCGGTCTTTTGCGGCGGCGGGGTTTGCTCCCCGTGGGGGAGGCTGGTTCGCCCTCGGGCCGGGGGGCTCCGCCGGAGGCCGGCGCGGTCTCCGGCCGGCCTGATGAAGCCGGGGCTGCCGGTCGGGAGGCCTGGCCAGGTGCCTGGCTTTCTTCTTCCCCCGGTTTGCCTGGTTTCTTCAACCATTTGCTTACCCGGGAGAGAATTGAGCGCTCTTCTCCGTTGTTTCCGTTGTCCTGGCCGCTGGGCCGTTCATCTGTTGGTTTGGTAGTATCGTTTGTCATGGTGTGTCGTCTCTATGATGCGGCCGCTGTCGGCCAGTTGTTGTAACATGATCTGCGTGGTGTCCGGGTCCAGATTGAGGGCCTCGCTGACATCCTTGGTGGTGCAGGGTCTTCTTTTCAGCATTTCAATAATTTCGTCTTCGGAAAGATTGCGGAATTTTTCCCGCTCCCGGGTGGTGAAATCCACCAGGATCTCCACCTCTCCGGGAAGCTGGCGGGCAACAGCTTCCAGTTCCGCCCGGGTCAGGGGCTTGGCAAAGCTTTCCAGGGGCGGCCGGGCCACGGTGTTGAGCTGCACCTTGTCCGGCCTGATTTTTTTTACCGCGGCAACCAGGGCGGCGATGTCTTCCGGGCTGTCGTTGATCTTACTGGCCAGGAGGATTTCCAGCCAGAATTTTCCGGAAAATTCCTTGCGAAAGGTGATGAGCCCTTCGATCAACTCGGCCAGGGGCGAGCAGGCGGCCGGCCGGTTGATGCGGCGGTAGCTTTCCTCCCTGGCCGAATCCAGGGAGGGGATGACGATATCCGCGGCCAGCAGGTCTTGGCGCACTTCCGGGAGAAAGAGCAGGGCGCCGTTGGTCAGGACCACCACCGGCTTGTCGGACTTTTCCTTGAGATAGCGGATCACCTGACCGATGCCGCTGTGCAGGGTGGGCTCCCCGCTGGCGGTGATGGTGAAAACATCAAGGTGGGCCATGAGTTCCCGGTCGGCCAACACCGTGTCGATCTCCGCCAGCAGCTCGGGGAGCGGGATATACTCCTTGCGCTCGCAGGTGTGGGTGGTGGTGGCGCCGATCTCGCAATAGATGCAGTTGAAGTTGCATATCTTGGGGGGCACGAGATCAATGCCTTGTGAAATTCCCAGACGGCGGGAATTAACCGGGCCAAATACATATTTCATGGGGTTTTACGGGTCCGAGGCGAAACGGCTGAGGATAGAGGTCTGAGCGTCAAGGGTCGCAGGAGTATTTCCCTCCGCTGGTAGGGGATTTTTTCTTGTTTGGCAAGGTATAACAATCCGGTGCTCTTGGCAAGGCAAATCTGCCGAGCCACAATGCCCCGCCATCAATTTCAGGCGGCCAGGTGTTGGATGGCGGCGAGCTTGTGGGCGATGGCCTCCCTGGCCTCACGCACCGCATACTCATCCTGCAGCCCCATCCAGAACTGGACTGAGTTGCCAAACGCCTGTGCCAGGCGAAGAGCGGTATCCGCCGTAACGGCACGTCTTCCCAAGACAATTTCATTGATGTGGCGCGGCGGTATGCCGATGGCGCGGGCCAGCCCATTCTGGCTGATCCGCATCGGCTTGAGGAATTCCTCAAGCAGGATTTCGCCGGGATGAATGTTTTTTAGTTTTTCCATGTGCTCGCACCTCGTTGGGGTCGCTTGTTCAGTAGTAATGCATGGTCTCAACTGATTTTCCCTTTTTCCCTTGGCTACGCGGCGCGGTGCATCTCTTTTTCCAGGGCGGCAACGATCAGGCTGTTCAAACTTACGCCGCGTCGCGCTGAAGCGATGGATGAAGCGGGGTAGGAGAATGTCAACTAATCACCAAGCGTCTCCTTCCTGCGCAGCAACTGCGCGGTGGTGTCGCGGAAAAACATCATTCCTTTGTGGTCAGTTCATCACGGTTCATGTTTATAAGAGCCTAAATAGCTGGGTGGGCGGAATTTCCGCATATTCTTGTATTAAATCTTGAAAAATAAACGGGTCCGTGGTCGTTGTTTTGCAACTTTCCCTGAAAATTAGGTGCGCTTCCCCATTCCACTATTTACAGATCAAGCGGCCATTTTCGGGCTGTGTGAAATACTCGCAGGATTTCAATCTGTCCGTCATGTATTCGGTAGGGGATGATGTATGGGGTTTCCGGGATGATGAGTTCGCGGGTGTCTGGCACTCTGCCTGCCCGGCCCAGGGACGGTTGACCGGCAAGCAGATTGACCGCGTTTTTGATCCGGGCCAGTGTTTTTCCGGCGGCGGTTGGGCTGTCTCGGGCAATATATTCTGCTTCGGCGGCGAGATTATGCAGGGCCGTTCTGGTCCAGCGGATTTTCATTCAACCGGCCATTTGGCAAATGCCGCTTCTACGTCTTCTTCCGCGGCAAATTCCTTGCGGTCTGCCTCCTGTATCCCTTGCTGAATCTCCGCCACCTGCCAGGTGTTCAGTTCCAGGTATCGGTTCAATGCCTCGGCTGCGAGCCATGATTTGCTGCGGTGCGTGGCTTCGGCAAGATGGTTCAATTGTTCCTTGATGTTCAAGGGAATACGGACCGTTATTGTTGAGGTTTCCATGCGGTTGTCTCCTTTGTGTACAATATAACACACGTATGGCACGGGAGGCAATTTTTTTAATCGGGAGCGGTTTGTGTTGTTTAGGAGCTGTTACGGAATAACCATCGCCGTTACACAGATGTTTTCTTGACCATTCCGTTACGGCTCCTTATGCCGTTCTTGCTATTGAATGGCATGATTATTTTGCCGCAACGGCTAAGCTCGATTTTGTACGCGCTCTGCTCACCAAAATTCGGCTCCAGGAGACTTTTGCCTTGACAGCAGGTGGCGGCCTGCTAGTATTTACCTTCTTATTGAAGGTATGAAAAATCCAGGACAATTGACGGGAATCGACCTATGAAAAAAATGCGCAGTGATGCAATACGCAAAGGGGTAGAGCGGGCGCCGCATCGTTCCCTGCTCAAGGCCATGGGCTACACCGATGAAGAAATCAGGCGGCCCCTGATCGGCATTGCGCACGCCCACAACGAGATCATCCCCGGCCATATCCATCTTGATAAGATTGTGGAAGCGGTGAAAACCGGGATCCGCATCGCCGGCGGCACCCCCATCGCCTTCGGGACCATCGGGGTTTGCGACGGCTTGGCCATGAACCACCCGGGCATGAAATATTCCCTGGCCAGCCGCGAGATCATCGCCGACTCGGTGGAGATCATGGCCATGGCCCACCCCTTTGACGCCCTGGTGATGGTTCCCAACTGCGACAAGGTGACGCCCGGGATGCTCATGGCCATGCTGCGGGTCAATATCCCGGCCATCATGGTGAGCGGCGGCCCCATGCTCACCGGCCGGTTCCGCGGCAAGGACGTGCATCTGATCAGTGTTTTTGAAGGGGTTGGCCGGGTGAAGGCCGAGACCATGAGCCTGGAAGAACTGGCCGAACTCGAAGACCATGCCTGCCCCGGCTGCGGCTCCTGCTCCGGGATGTTCACCGCCAATTCGATGAACTGTCTCACCGAGGCCATCGGCCTCGGCCTGCCGGGCAACGGCACCATCCCGGCAGTGGCCGCCGCCCGCATCCGACTGGCCAAGGAGGCGGGCATGGCGGTGATGCATCTTTTGGCCGAGGACATCCGGCCCCGGGATATCGCCACCCGCGCCGCCTTTGAAAACGCCATGGCCATCGACATGGCCCTGGGTTGCTCCACCAACACGGTGCTCCATGTGCCCGCCATCGCCAGGGAGGCGGGGGTGGATCTGCCCCTCGCCCTGTTCAACGAGGTGAGCGAGCGGGTGCCCCATCTTTGCAGCCTGATCCCCGGCGGGGCGCACAGCCTGCAACAGCTGGACGAGGCCGGCGGAGTGCCGGCGGTGATGAGCGAACTGCTCAACACCGAGGCGGGCCTGAATCTGGAGGTCATGACCGTTACCGGCAAGACCCTGGGTGAAAATCTGGAACATGTTCAGGTGCGGGATGCCGACATCATCCGGCCCGTGGACGAGGCCTATCATGCCTTCGGCGGCATTGCCGTGCTTTACGGGAATCTGGCCCCGGACGGCTGCGTGGTCAAGCAGTCGGCGGTGGCCGAAGAGATGCTCAAGCACAGCGGTCCGGCCCGGGTGTTCAACTCCGAGGACGAGGCCCAGGCCGCGATCCTGGGCGGCACGATCAAGGCCGGAGACGTGGTGGTCATCCGCTACTGCGGCCCCAAGGGCGGGCCCGGCATGCCGGAGATGCTCTCCCCGACCTCGGCCATTGTCGGCATGGGCCTTGGCAAGAGCGTGGCCCTGATCACCGACGGTCGTTTCAGCGGCGGCACCCAGGGGGCCTGTATCGGCCATATTTCCCCGGAAGCGGCGGATGGCGGTCCCATTGCCTTGGTCGAGGAAGGCGACCGGATCACCATTGATATCCGGCACAAGTCCATCGAGCTGGTAGTGGCGGAAGAGATCCTGGCCCAGCGCCAGAGCAAATGGCAGCCGCCCGCCCCGAGGATCACCACCGGCTATGTGGGCCGTTATGCCAGAATGGTGACCTCCGGCAGCACCGGCGCGGTGTTGCGGGATGATGCCTGCAACCGGCAGGCGGATTGATGGCACAAACAGAGCGTGGGGTTGCAAGCCATTCCCCGCCCCGCATTACGCCTGACGGGGAAGACATGGCAGACAGACGGATAACTCCAAGCGGCGTCCTGTGGTGCGGCATCGTGGTGACCTTGGCCGCTCTCGTCGGTCCGGGTCAGGCGTCGGCCCGGTCCATTCCCTGGGAGATCACGGCGGACAGCTTGGTTCATCTCAATGATCCGGACAGTATTCTGGCCGAGGGCAATGTTATCATGATCCGGCCCAAGGACCAGGGGCCAGGCGGCATGTACATCCGGGCGGACTGGGCCCGTTATGATAAGGAACGCGGGACGATCAAGGCCCGGGGCAATGTCTATGTCCTCTCCGGCCGCGACGAGATCACCGCCACCAGCGCGGATCTGAATCTTGAGGCCGAGACCGGCACCTTCCGCGATTCCACCATCTTCATGGCCGAGAGCCACATGTATGTCACCGGGCAAGAGGTGGTGAAAACAGGGGAGTTCAGCTACATCCTGAAAAAAGGCTGGGCCACCGCCTGTAAACCCGAAGAGGGTAAGAGTCCGCCCTGGTCGTTTACCAGCAGCACGACCAATCTCACGGTGGACGGCATGGCCCAGATGACCAACGTCGTCTTTCATGTCAAGGACGCACCCCTGGCCTACACCCCGTATTTCACCTTTCCCGCCAAGACCAAACGGGAAAGCGGCGTGCTCTTTCCGGAATGGTCGCATTCCAGCCGGAGCGGGTTCGGCCTCATGGTTCCGGTTTTCCTCAATATATCCCCCAGCACGGATATCACCCTCTATCCCGGGTATCTCTCCGAGCGGGGCGTCCAATACGGCGGGGAGTTCCGCTATGTGAAAGGGCCCGAGTCCTACGGGACCTTCATGCTCAGTTACATGCGCGATGATCTTGTCGACGGCGCGGATCTCACCGAGGAATATAAAACGGACGGGTTTATCCGAAGAGAGGCCAACCGGTACTGGCTGCGGGGCAAGGCCAACCATGATTTCGGCGACCACCTGACCGGCAGGCTTGACCTTGATCTTGTTTCCGACCAGGATTACCTGCAGGAATTCAAGGAAGGTTCCATGGGCTTTACGGCGAGCAATCTCCTGTTTCTTGACCAGTTTGGCCGGGATCTGCGGGAGGAAACCATCTTTGAGCGGGAGTCTTCCCTGCAGCTTGTCAAAATTTGGTCGAACATGGTTGCCAGCGGTGAACTGCGGACCAGACAGAATACGGCCCATGACATCCTGCTGCGCGCGGATGACGGGGATGGGGTGCTGGAGGAGGGAGAATACTCGGTTTTGTCCCGGACGACCAGCCCCCTGCAGGCGCTGCCCCGGCTTGATTTCACCGGGCGTATACCCCTCCGCGGCACCCGGATGAGCACATCCTGGGAATCGGAGTACGTCAATTACTGGCGGGAAGAAGGGGTCGGGACCCAGCGGCTGGATCTGCACCCCAAGCTGATCTCTTTTCTGCCCCGGGGCGGATGGCTCGAAGGCAAGGTCAGCGGCGGGGCGCGGGAAACCGCGTATCAGCTTGAGTCCTACGGGGATTCCTCCTGGGATAAGGATGGTTTCCAGGACCGGCAGGCCTATGATTTTACCGGAAACGTGGCCACCATCCTGTTGCGCGATTTTGAGCTGGGGAATAATGGGTGGCTTGAGCACATGATCCGACCCAACCTTTTGTACGAATACCTGACCAGAACCCAGGAGCTGCCAACCATCAGCGATGACCCCCTGGGTTATTTTGACAGCGTGGATCGCCTGGAACGGAAAAACTGGCTGACCTGGCAGCTCAATAATTACTTTGAAGTTGGTGGTACCAGTGCGCGTGGGGGCTTCTGGAACCGCAACCTCGGCTTGTTCAAGGTCTTGCAGACCTATGATCTGCGGCAGGAAAACCCTGAGTCCCTTGGGCTTGGGGCCACGGAGCGGCGGTATGACTGGTCCGATCTCCGATTTGAGGCGACCGTGTATCCGGTGCCGAACTGGGCCCTCGGCTATCAGACCAATGTGAGCATGTACGGGAAAAACGTGACCCGGTATGAGTTGCTCAATCAATACAATTTTACCGGCGGCCATTCGCTTGGCCTCAATTACCGGTATCTTCAGGACAGCGGCATGATCGCTCCCTATTTTTATACCGACCTCGGCGAGTCGAGCCACGATCTGATCGGCATGGCCGGGGTGCGGCTGACCGAAACCCTCAGCGCCAACGCCTACCTGGTCAAGTCCTTTACCGAGGACCATACGGTGGAATCCCGGGTCCGCCTGATCTATCAACCCGCCTGTTGGATGATGGAGCTGGAGACAAGCAGAACCGCCGATGACCAGCGGGTGATGCTCATCTTCTCCCTGGATGGCGTGGGCCGGGCTTTACGGGTCGGCCGTGATCTCTGATCGGTCTCGGGGGGAGTGTTGAACCCATGACCCAGGCAGCGTATTACGACATCTTCAACGGCGATGCCGACGGCATCTGCGCCCTGCACCAGCTCCGGTTGGCCGAGCCCCGAAAGGCCACGCTGGTGACCGGGGTCAAGCGGGATATCCGGTTGCTTGACCAAGTGGCCCAGGTGCGGGGGGCTGAACTCACCGTGCTGGACATCTCCCTGGACAGCAACCGGGCGGTCTTGCTGCAACTGCTTGACTCCTGCCGGGTTTTCTATGTGGATCATCATTACGCCGGGGATCTGCCGGCCAGCCCCAACCTGATTGCCCACCTGGATCCCAACCCCGAGATCTGCACCTCCCTCATTGTCGATGGATTGTTGGACGGCCGTTTTCGGGGGTGGGCCGTGGCTGCCGCCTTTGGCGACAATCTGCATGCTTCGGCCCGTAAGGCTGCCGCCACCTTGGATTTGACCGAACTCCAGGTGGAGCGGTTGCGGGAGCTGGGCGAGTTGATGAACTACAACGGTTACGGCCAGAAGGTGGCGGATCTGCATCTGCCGCCCCAGGCGCTCTACGCGGCGGTACAGCCCTATGCCGATCCTCTGGCCTTTTGCGAAGAGACGCAGGTTCTTGCCCTGTTGCGTCAGGGGTTTGCCGATGATCTGCGGCGGGCCATGGCGGTGCCACCCCAACGAGAAACAGCCCATGGCCGGATTTTTATCTTTCCCGCGGAAAAATGGGCCAGCCGGATAGCCGGGGTATTCAGCAATGAAAAGGCTCGGGAAAGGGTGGATATGGCCCACGCCCTGCTGGTGGACAACGGCGACGCCACCTTCATGGTCAGCGTGCGGGCGCCCCTTGCCCGGCGCACCGGGGCCGACAGCCTCTGCCGCGCTTTTCCCACGGGCGGCGGCAGAGCAGCGGCGGCCGGAATCAATGCCCTGCCGGCCGGACAGGTTGAGGATTTTTTTCAGAAATTTTTCGAGGTATTTGCCCCATGAGCTTTTCCGTGTCGCAGAGAACCGTTGTGGTTTTATCCCTTCTTTTATCCTGTGGCATCGTTTCCTGTCATCCGCCGAGTTTGGTCGGGACCGAGGCCAGGGAGCCGTCGCCGCTGGCGGTTGAGCCCTCGCCGCTGCCGGCCGCCCAGCCGCCGTTGCCGCCCGCCGGGCGGGTTGAGGACGGGCAGGCCATCGATCTTGCCAGTCCGCGCTATCAGGAGCTGTTTCAGGAACTGGTGTCGCGGCACGGCTTCAGCCGGGAAGAGCTGGACCTGCTTTTTGCCGGGGTCACCATCAAGAAACGGGTTCTGGAGCTCATGGACACCCAGTGGGAGGCCAAGCCCTATTTCGAGTACGCTCCCCGTTTTATTACCCCGCTGATGATCGAAAAGGGCAAGAGGCTGCTCTGCGAACACCGGGAACTGCTGGACCGGATTGAAAAAGAACTCGGGGTCGAGCGGGAGATTGTCGTGGCCATCTGGGGGATTGAAAGCAAATTTGGCGAGCATAAGGGGGCCTTCAGCATGTTTCAGACCCTCAATACCATGTTTGACGCCTATCCCCGCCGCAGCAAGTTCTATCGGGGGCAGTTGATCGAATACCTGCTGCTCTGCCGGGAGAACGGGGTTGATCCGCTGACGATCACCGGCTCCTATGGCGGAGCCTTTGGGCAGACCCAGTTCATCCCCTCGAGTTTCCGCCTCTATGCGGTGGATTTTGACGGGGACGGCCGCCGTGATGTCTGGGGGTCGGTGCCCGATGTCCTGGCCAGCATTGCCAATTATCTCCACAGATTCGGCTGGGTCTTCAAGGCCCCGGTCTACCACGAACTCGGGCCGGAACTGAAAGGGGCGAAGCTGGAAAAGGCCTATGCCCAAGGGCGGAAAGGCTTTGTTTCCCGCGCGGCGGTGGAAAAAATCCAGGATCTCGACCTGCCGCCCTCGCCGGAGAACAAGGAGCTTACCATCGTCGGCCTTGAGCTGCGGGATGGCGGCATGCGGTACGTGGCCGGCTACCCGAATTTCCAGGCCATCACCAAATGGAACAACTCCAACCGCTATGCCATGGTGGCCGCCGAACTGGCGGAGAAATTCAGGGAATAGGGGGAGTTGGTTTCCGTTTCCTGCGGTTCGCGCCCTAGCCCTTAAAATACCGCGCGGTTTCCGCCTTGACCACCTGGGAGAGGAGCAGCAGGCCGATGATGTTGGGGATGGCCATCATCCCGTTCATCAGGTCGGAGAAATTCCAGACGAATTCCAGTTTCATCATCGCCCCCACGATCACCACCGCCACGAAGACCACCCGGTAGGGGGCAATGGCGCGGCGGCCCGCCAGATATTCGATGGCCTTTTCCCCGTAGTAATTCCAGCCGATCAGGGTGGAGTAGGCGAAGAGCGCCGTGGCCACGGCGACAATCACCACCCCTCCCTGGCCCAGGGTCTCGCCGAAGCTGGCGCTGGTCAATTGCCCCGGCGCAATCCCTTCCAGCCAGGTATTGCTGGTCAGGATCACCAGGGCGGTTATGGTGCAGACCA